>JAJONK010000303.1 GCA_021323355.1 Deltaproteobacteria bacterium | reverse complement strand
CGTCAGATTGAAAGTATCGGTAGCAACCGGCCGGGCAGAAAGCGTCTGAAACGTCAAAGGCGTAACGAACTGCATCGCGCCACGAGTCATGATCACCTGGACGGTATACTGTTCTTTCACCAACAAGCGGACCAACTCGACCGCCTTGTAGCACGCGATTCCGCCGCTGACCCCGAGAACCACGTTCTTTGGTTTGTCGTTCGCCACCAGCGCAAAATATAAAAACAATCAGGGGCTTGCAACCTCAATGAAGGTAAGCCGTATCGCCCCAGAACTAAACTTGTCGCCGTTAACACAGAGGTTGCGACTTCCGTTTCCAGTCGCTATGGGCCGGAGTCGTTTTGAAACGCCCACAAACGATCCAAAAGTCTTACAAGGGGTCAACAAATAGCTTGGGCTTAGACGGTGACATGGCATGATTTTGGCGTCGATGGCAGACTTACCGGCGAATTATCAACAAATGCTTGACCAAAATATTGACATCATGTAAGTGACAAGAATGCTAAAGGAGCGGTGGATGAAGCGATACAGCTCGCGGCTGACAACCCGGAACATGAGAGCGCTATTGTTCCTAGTTGGGGCAATATTTTGGCTTGGCGCAAGTTTTGGCGATGCTTTCGGCCAGGAATATTCTCCAGCGTTGTCGGCTGGCTATGAGCCAAGCACGCTTGCCGCTTCATCGGCAAATCGCGAGCAGCCTCTGGAAACACGATTGGCTGTAGCCAGCGCATTGGCCGAAACAGCGGAAGCCGGGGACGATATTGACTCCGACCCTCTCGAAGCTTTCAACGAAAAAATGTTCTGGTTCAATCGGGAGGTGCTTGACCGTTTTTTGCTAAAGCCGGCGGCGACGGCGTGGGACTTTGTGATACCCGATCCGGTGCAGCGGGGAATTTACAACATTTTCGATAACCTCGCAGTGGTGCGACGCGTAGTGAACAATGCCCTGCAACTGAAGTTCACCGGCGCAGCGACGGAGGTGGCGCGCTTTACCATCAACAGCACAGTCGGGCTCGTTGGTTTCTTCGATGTGGCCAAGGATGGATTCGGAATCCAGCAGAGAGACGAGGATACCGGCCAGACGTTTGGTGTTTGGGGAGTCGGGCCCGGTCCTTACCTGATCCTCCCATTTCTGCCGCCACTAACGATCCGTGACGGCATCGGTTACGCCTTCGATACGGCGATGACTCCCTACATCTACTTCATCCCTTGGTATGCCAATGCCGGCCTCACCGTCACAAGCACGGTCAATGAGAGGTCACTAAATCTCGAAACATTCGAGCGGGTCGCTGAGTCCACCATCGATCTTTACGGCGCGGTGCGTAACGCCTATCTACAAAGAAGGGCGGCGGCGATACGGCAGTAATAATGAAGCGGAGGGATTGAAGTCTGAACATCAGCCCCTCCGCAACGTTTTCTCCTGTCATGAGAGCTTTTTCAGATTTCGTTTGTGGCTTAGCCACGGTACACATCGTTCGACCTTCAACGAAGGCTGATCGGACGCAGCAGCCCCAACATTCCGGCCGCAATAGATGCCTCTAAAAACCCACCAAACCGGCTATTGACATCGGCAGTGTGGGTGTTTAAAAAATAATCCCGCCTCAGTTACGAGAACTTCATAGGAGAGAATCGCAAACATGCCCAAGACGAAAAAGAAAATCGCGGGACGACAAGCGAAAGACCGAGCTCATGAATACATTGATGATGGCAGCCATGATGAGATCGACGACGAGGATCTTCCTAGCGATGAGGCTGGACGACGCAAGATAAAGAGAAACTACGAAGAACTCCTCGGAATTCGGATAGAGAAGCTAAAAGGACGGGTTCTCAACCGAGAAAAGATCAACAAGAGCATCGACGGGCTCTACTTCATCTGCTTTGAGTGTAAAAAAATCTGCCACAACCTAGACGAAGGTTGGGTTGAAGAGCCAACAACCCAGCACAATTTCTGCTCCGCCTGCGCCAAGACTAAAGGCATTCGCAGTACCGCCGCCTAGTCAACTATTTTCATCCGTTGGAGAAAGCTTCTGAGCTCAGACGGCAGCGGCGAGTCCAAGGCAATCGATTTGCCGCTCGCCGGATGAGCAAACTCCAAACGAGAAGCATGTAAAAAGTGCCGCCCAAGATCGGTCGAATAGCTTACAAACCCATAGCTCGTATCGCCCACTATGGCATGACCAGTAGCGGCGAGATGGACCCGAATCTGATGCGTGACGCCGGTTTGCATCTCAACCTCGAGTAGGCTCATTTCATTTGAGCTGGCGAGCTTTCGAAAACTGGTTCGCGCATGCCAGCTTCGTAGGCGCGGCCGCTTCGATCCAAACTCATTAAGCACATACATTCGGCTCCTATCGGTCGGATCATGAGCAAGTGCCAAGCTGATGGATCCGGAAGAAGATGCCTCACCCCATACCAATGCGATGTATTTTTTGTTGACTCGGCGCCGTCGAAACTGCTCCCGCAGGTTGTCAAACGCCGGCTGATTTTTTGCCACCAGCACTAATCCTGAAGTTTCGGTGTCCAAACGGTTCAGTAAACCGGGCTCCCAACGACTCCTCCCAACGCAAGATAGCTCAGGCCATCGCGCAACCAGATAATTGGCCAAGGTGTCGACGTCGCGCGCGGAGAATCCATGAGTGGGGATGCCAGCCGGTTTATCAACCGCGATGATTTCAGCATCTTCGTAGACAGTGGTGACACTCCTGTTTACCCCTGCGACCGGCGAATCAAGGAGCCAATGCCGTGCCCCCTGAAAGATCACTCGGTCCCCTTGCTTTAATCTTTGACCCTTGGTCGCGCGCCGACCGTTTACCAAAAAAGCGTTCTCGTCGATAGCTTTAGCGGCTTGGCGACGAGATAGGTGAGGCAAGTGCAGGCGGACAAAATTTTCCAGCCGCCCTCCCGCTTCTGCCGCGCCGATTTTCCAGGTGAGATTCTGGTTGAATCCTTGAACCGCCACTTCACCTACCGTAGTATAGAGCGCATTTCATGAATCACATTCTAGCATGAGGCAAAAACTTTACAGCGTCATCATCGCCGGCGGCAGGGGAACACGCTTCTGGCCGCTCAGCCGTTCGCGCAAGCCGAAGCAACTGCTTAAGCTCTTCGGCCCTAAGACCCTGCTTGACGAAACCGCGGATCGAGTACTTTCACTCGGGGGGAGCGATCGAACGCTGATCGTTACGGTAGCCGAACAATTAAACGCGGTGCGCAAAGAGTTGAGCGCGTTACCGCGAAAGAACTTTCTCGCCGAACCTGAGGGAAAGAACACGGCGCCATGCATCGGCCTGGCAGCGTTGGAAGTTATCGGCAGAGATCCTGACGCGGTGATGATTATTCTACCGGCAGATCACTGGGTGTCCGATGTGCCGGCTTTCCGCCGCACATTAAAGGCTGCCGCGGAACTCGCAGCCCGGCACGATCGCTTGGTCACGATCGGTATCCAACCCGCCTACCCGGAAACCGGCTATGGATACATTGTCAAAGGCAAGCCAGTAGCGGATGCCGAAACAGACGCTTACCATGTGAAAAAGTTCAAAGAGAAGCCGAACGCGAAGATGGCAGCGCAACTACTCCGTCAAGGTTCTCTATGGAATGCCGGCATCTTCGCCTGGAAAGCATCTACACTGCTGGCGCTAATGGAGCGGTATCAGCCGGCAATTCACAAATCTCTAGAGAAGATTGCCGATGCCGCCGGCGGCAAATCACTGGCAACTCCCACTCCGAAACTTGGTTCTGTGATCGCCCGCGAATATAAAAAAATGCCGAGCATTTCCATCGATCATGCGATTCTCGAGCCAGCCGGCTCCGAAGGCAGAGTCTTGACGGTGCCCGGCCAATTTGGTTGGAGCGATGTCGGTAGTTGGGCGGCGGTGCATCAGATGTCGCCGCGCGACGCCGACGGCAATGCTGCTACCGGGAACTGGCTCGGCATTGACACGAAGGAGTGCCTGATTCATGCCCCCGACCGTCTAGTCGTTCTACTAGGGATGCGTGATGCCTTCATCGTCGATACTCCGGACGCGTTACTCGTTGGAGACCTCAAGCGCTCACAAGAGGTGCGCGACTTGGTCGATGAGCTAAATAAGAGAGGCCAGCGCTCTTACACCATTGACGAATCCACATCACGCCGCTGATTGTAATCTCGTGAATGTCAATTATCCCAGAGGGCCATTGGGCGAAGGCGAACCTATCATTCTGCTCGACCGCAAAGACCGAGAGTATCTCGCACGGCTCGATCGAAACCGGCCGGTGGCGATCCGTGGCGTTCTTCTGTCAACGAACCCTTCCTGGTTTTTCGGCCGAGTCTGCCCCAGTTGATTCCCAATTTACCGCGCAACGCGCAGGTCGTTTATCCTAAGGACCTTGGGCCAATTCTTATTTGGGCCGACCTTTTCCCAGGGGCGCGTGTAGTCGAAGCCGGCGCCGGCGCCGGCGCTCTGAGCATGACCTTGCTGCGCGCCATCGGCAGCTCGGGTCAACTCATTACCTATGAAATCCGCGAAGATTTTGCCGATATGGCCCGAAAAACCCTTAGCAAATATTTCGGCCCGACACCGAATTGGACATTGAAGGTAAGCGACGTCGAAACCGAACTCGTAGAAACTGATGTAGATCGCGTCGTTCTGGATTTACCGGAACCCTGGAAAGTGATCGACCGCGCCTGGAACGCCCTCAGACCTGGTGGCATCTTGCTTAGCTATCTGCCCACGGTGACTGCGCGCCGACAAACGTTTTGCCTGTATCGAAACTATGGAAACACTGATGCGGTTTTGGCACATCAAGGGCATGAGCGTCCGGCCGCAACACCGCATGGTCGCCCATACCGGGTTTTTGACTGCGGCGCGCCGTTTAGCAGATGGCGAAAAAGATATTCCCCGAGCTTCCTGATCGGCGCTCGGGAACGCAAACAGCATCACAGCGCGAGCATGACTAAGGTTTTGACCAAAGCTGGATGTAGTTCATTTCAGGGTCAAAGAAGTAGATCGCTTTCCCCGTGGGGCGCACGACCGGTCTGTCGATGAGCACTTTCACCCCCGCCTTCTTGAGCTCATCGGCCGCCTTGTCGAAATCATCCGAGCTGACTTCCAGCGCGATGTGCGAGGTTCCCTCGTCGAAATCACTCCTCTCGATTGGCTTCGGCCGCTGA
>JAJONK010000302.1 GCA_021323355.1 Deltaproteobacteria bacterium | reverse complement strand
ATACAAAGTCGAAGCGACGCCGACATCAGTGGAGCCGCCGGAAATAATCAGGGTATCTATGCCGCGCGCGCGTAGAGCTAGATCGAGATAGGTTTGATAAAATGAGCTCCAGCGATATTTCACGATGTAGTAATCGTCCGGGCTCGGCTCCAGTTCGGCAAGGGGATCGGAGCTTTTATCGCCGGCGATAACATGCATTTTGGGTTTGCTCACCTCGCCGTTGGGCCAGGGGGTTAACGAATTGTTGGTGTCGGTGAGAAGTAGCGCGGTGGTGGCATTGTCCGGCCTGTGATTGCCCTTGGCAAAAAATACCGGCAGACCGGCGGCCCGGCCGGCTTTGCTAAGTCTCACGGCATTTTGAATCCATGGTTTTAGAACCCGCTGCTTGCCCGGTTCGGGCGCAGGAACATAGCCATTCAAGATGTCGAAGAATAGCAGCCCGGTTTTCTCCGGTTCGAAATGGTTGACGTTCACTTAAGCCTCCTAACGAATTTTGATCCCTTGCTTTTCTTTCTGTTGTATCACTTTCCATCCCCGCTCCGCATACCATTCGATCTGCCGAAACAGGCCGGTGAGGATTCGCACGTCTCTGTCTTCCAGCCGGGTGCGTCCCAGAATGCGTCTGAACGCAAACAGCATGTGCTCAGGATTTTGCGAGTCAAGAAAGCCGATTTTTAATAGCGATGAGCGCATTCGGTCATAAAGACGCTCGACATCCTCGGCACGCGCCAGCGGCAAACTTTCTTTCATCGGTTCGCCGAGTGATGCCAGATAGATCTCATAAAGACAGATCATCGCGGCTTGCGCCACGTTCAGGGACTGGTATTGCGGATCGGCGGGAATGTTGATGAGCAATTGACAGTGCTTCAAATCTTCGTTACTGAGGCCGTGGTCCTCGGGACCAAAGATCAAAGCCACTTTGCCAGTTGCTGCCGCGGCAACGATCTCGACGGCAACCTCCCGCGGGCTCCGGCTGTGAGCGCGATACAGACCTTGCCGGCAAGTCGTTCCGACGACGAGCGTGCATTCGGCAACAGCTTCTCGGAGCGTTTGATAAGCTAGCGTGTTGCTTAAAATATCCCGGCCATGCACCGCCATTGCCCGGGCCCAAAAACTCTGGGTGCGCGATTTGCCGGCCACGGCCAATTCACGCAGTCCTGTATTCTTCATAGCGCGCGCCACTGAGCCGATATTGCCTGAGCCGCGCGGGCGAACCATCACTATTCTGACATTTTCAAGCATCACAACTTGTTCACGTTCAACCTTTAAATTTGGAGCTACCGTTCCAAATTGTCCAGTTATTCCAGCCGTTCCAAACGTTCCAATGGTTCTAGCCATTGATACTGAGGACAATGTTGCAAATGTGCGCAGCTCGCAACGCTCACAGATTACCGTTAATTCGGCAATGGATCATCGGGAACTTTTGGAACCATTGGAACCGTTGGAACCGTGATCCCTCTTATTTGGCAAACCGGCAGAGCTTGTTTCTTTCAATCACGGCGCGGTTGATGGCGTCAAATTCGCTGCGGTAGTCGAAGTCTTCGTGCATGATTGAAGCCGTGTCAGCAACGTGTTGGGCGCCGAAGATATGGCCGATTTCGTGGATCAGAGCGATGACTTCAGGTTCGGGATTGCCACGCCATCCGGTGTAGTGAACGACTCTACTGACCGGCACAACCGCATAGCCGCCCAGTCCTTGCTGGCAGTTGCCGATTCGATCAACCCGTGGCCGGCCGGCTCTGGTATACCGGCTCATTCTTTCGGCCGTAAATGCGATTACCAGATCATGATCGTGGTTCTTTGTCTGTGGAAAATCTTTTTCGAGCCTGGCCAGCAATTCGGGGGTGCCACGAATGCGCTCCTCGAGCGGCCACGCTGAAACGCTTTGGGTGATCAAACGAACGTTGAACTCTCTCTCGTAGTAGTCTGACGCGGCTTCAATCAGACCTCGGACTTCCTCAGTCCAGCGGGAATTTCTTGCCCTGAGGCTGACGTCGCCCAACACCTTGACCTGGATGACCCGTTCCGGCGCCGGAGAACTAACTGCGGAGCAAGAGGAAACCAAGAGCGCGCTAAGGATGCAGTAAATTATCGGTCGGCGCGTAATCATCGGTCAGCACGGGGACATCGTGATCAGGCAGCGGCCGATCGAAATAAGCAACGGCGATGTCCTGAATCGGATTGGGAAAAAGACCCTTGTCGATGGACGTTGCCCGCTTGACGATCTCTTTGATATCGAGTCGCTGCTTGTCGCGGGTCGCGATCACAATTACGTTTTGAATGGTGTCGACGCTGACGTTGTCCGGGCGCCGCGCGGCAAAGACGTAAGTCTGGGGGAAGACTTGCCGCTGAGTTTTCACGAATGAACGCGCGATTTTGCCGGAGGGACCGGTGACGGCGCTGATCAGATTTGCGACGATGATGCCGTTAGGAGTGAGTTTCTTCTGCGCCAATTCGAAGAATTCCTTAGTCGCCAGGTGGAAGGGCATGGCATCGGTAAAGTATGCGTCGAGCATGATGATGTCGTATTGCTGCTGCGTCCGCGACAGAAACATGCGTCCATCCTGAGCGTGCAATCTCAAGTTGTTGCTCTCGCGCACGTTGAAGTGGGTTTTGGCGATTTGGATCACTTCGGGGTCGAGCTCCACCGCGTCGATTTCCAAAGAGGGAAATTCCTTGAGCAGCTTCTTCGGTATCGAGCCGCCGCCGAGCCCGATCAGGGCCATTTTTTTGGCGTCGGGCCGGAATGCAAGTCCCAAGGACGTATAGCGCGAGTAGATCAGTCTGAGCGCGGTGGGATCCTTTAGATTCATGGCGCTTTGCAGGGTTCGGTCGAAGTACATGTAGCGGGCTTCATCGTCTTCTTCGACGCGAATGCGGTGATAGAAAGTTTCCTTCTCGACGAGTGTTTTTATCCGTGCCAGAGCGCCGGGTGTCCAAGGCATCATGAAGGATCCGAGTATGACAGTGACCGCGGTAACCGCCCGGGCAAGGGTAATGCCCCGCAGGCGCACCAAAGGTACTACAAATAGCGACAGACAAACCAGAGTAATCCCGAGTCCGTGAATGATATTGCGGACACCAGCCGCAGGGATCAGATAAAAGGCGGTCAACAGGCGAATCGCATAGGGCGAAATGGTTCCGAGAAACACCCCGGGCAATAAAAAGAGGATGGTACAAGCGATCAGCGGATTCAGGCGCATGCCGAAATCGTTGCGCGCCACCCATTCGTTCGCCAAGGGATAAACGAATGGAAGAAAGAAGATCACGATTCCCGGAATCAAAAGGAGGATCAGCAGCCGGCCGTAAGAGGGATCCCGGGCTGAAAGCCAGCCGCCCCAGTAATAACCGACGCTCAGGGAGGCCATTACCACCGAGATCAGGCTGCCCCAGACAAAGATCGAACTGCCGAAATGAGGAGCGAGAATGCGGCTGCCGGCGATCTCCAGCGACATCAAAACCGCACCGCTAACGAATACCACAAAGCCGAGCAACAATTGCACCATGAATTTAACTCTCCCAACTCCAGAGACTTCCCTCGGGCACCAGCGAGACCGGTTCGAGCAGCCGATGCGAGATGCCGTCCACGAACTGCGAGGGGCGAGATAACACCATGCGCAAGCTCTTGTCAAAAACTCTGGTCGGGTAGGAAATAAAAAGATTCTGCTTAGCGCGGGTTGCCGCGACGTACAGCAAACGTCTTTCTTCCTCCAGTTCTTCGGTCGTATTGGTGTTGTAGATGGACGGGAATCTTCCTTCCAAGGCCCAAATGATAAAAACCGAGTTCCACTCGAGCCCTTTGGCGGAATGAATGGTCGAGAGAATGAGCGGACCTTCATCGGGATTAACCGCGAGCACCCCGGCGATGCTGTCATTCGGAGGCTCCAGCGCCATGTCGCTGAGCAGACGTTCGAGATTGCGATAACGTTCGGTCATGCCCTGGAAGTGTTCCAGGTCGCGTAAGCGTTTTGGATGGTCGTCGGGATAGTTCTGCTTGAGGACCGGCGTGTAATATTGCATCAGATATTGCGCCTGCTCAACGGGCAGCTCGGCCTCGGAGGTTACTTCAAGGACTTGCGCCAATGTTTTTAAACCCTGAGCGATCTTGCCTCTGGCCGGATAGGTGCGCAACCGCTCAATTGGATTACCGCCGTCCAGCAGCCATTTGATAATTTTTTGATTGGCCCCCGGTCCGATACCTTCTAGCAGCAGCAGCACGCGACTCCAGGAAATGGCATCCTGCGGATTAGCCAAAATCCGCAAATGCGCTAGCAGATCCTTGACGTGGGACGCTTCCATAAACTGGAAACCGCCGCGCTTGATGAAGGGAATGTTTTGCCGCGCGAGTTCGATTTCGAGATCGAAGGAATGGAAGCTCGAGCGAAATAGCACCGCCACGTCCCATAGCGGCACACCTTGTTCGCGCAGCTCCAATATCTTCTGGCAAACAAACTGTGATTGCGTTTGTTCGCTGCCGGCCTGCACCAGACGCGGCCGTGGACCGACGCTTTTGCGAGTGAACAAACGCTTCTCATAGCCTTCGGCGGCGCGTTGGATGATTTCGTTGGTAAGATTCAAGATTGGCTGGGTGCTGCGGTAGTTTTCCTCGAGCTTGATGATCCGCGCGCCGGGGAAGTGCTTCGGGAAATCCATGATATTGCGAAAGTCGGCGCCGCGAAACGAATAGATGCTCTGAGCGTCGTCGCCCACCACGGCAACGTTGTTGTGGGTCGCCGCCAGCAGCCGGACAATCTTTGATTGCAGGTGATTGGTGTCTTGATATTCATCGACCATGATGAAGCGGAACCGTTCCGACAGACGGTTGCGCACCTGTTCATGGCTGGCCAACAAGTCCTTTAGTTTAGTCAAGAGATCGTCATAGTCGACCAGCGACTTGGTTTGCTTGTAGTCGATGTAACGTCGATTCAAATCGATCAGTTCTTCGTTGGATTCGATGAGATGAGGGTATTCCAGTTCGATGAGCTCGCCCAACGGCGTCTGTTTGTTGAGCGCCATGCTGAAGATCTCGGCGCAGGTCTGTTTGCGTGGAAAACGCCGGTCTTTGACGTTTAAACCCATTTCCGCTCGGATCTCTTGGATCACGGCTTCGCTGTCGGTTCGATCCATGATGGTAAAAGAAGGCGCTAAATCGATACGCCGGCCATATTCACGCAGAACGAGATTGCCAAACGAATGAAATGTTCCGCCGGCCACCTGATGGCAACGGCTGTCGATCAGCAGCCCCGCTCGGCGAATCATTTCTTCCGCGGCGCGGCGGGTAAAGGTCAGTAGTAAAATCGAACGGGGATCGACTCCGCTGTCGATCAAGTGAGCGACGCGATAGACCAGCGTGCGAGTCTTTCCCGTGCCAGCGCCGGCAATGATCAGCAGCGGACCCTCGACCGTGCTTGCCGCCTGATATTGCGCCTCGTTTAACTCTTTGCGGTAGTCGAGTCCTGATCTATTGCGGATCGGTTCAGTAGAATTTTTGAGAATGTATTGTGTGGTCAAGCAAACTCCAATCGACGTAAATTACCTATTTTAAGTAATATCGGCAAGCGACGATGGACAATGTTTTTGCTCGCCAGCGATCAATTGCGCCACAGCGATAGGCTCTTTCCTGCTTGGGCTTTCATCATCGGTCTCGTGTGCTAGTCTCAGGCTGGTAAAACAATCGATGGGAGCAGAAATTTTGATCAAAGGATCAGCGGTCTTGCTTTTCGGGTTATTTTTGACGGCGCAGTTCGCGAGCTTCCTTGGCGCTCAGGAACAACCGGCGGTCGCAGAGTACCGCGATCCCGAGTATGCCTATAGTTTCCAGTACCCAGCCCACTGGAAGCTAAAAAAGTTGCCGGAAGGGGCGGCTAATGACGACATTCGAGTCTCGCTGCAAACACCTAGCGGCGACTCCTTCATGGTGATCGTCGAGAAGCGCGGTCAAAATCCCACCAAGGCGGAGTTTCAGGCCGATCCCAAGCGCAGCGCCCGGGTCGATCAGCTGATCGACGAGACTACCCAGGAAATCTACCGGATTGTTGCCCGCAATCTCGGCGCTGTGGAGACAAAATTTGGCGAGAAGACCGATCTTTCAAACGATGCCGCCATCAAATTCTATGTCTCGAGCCTTAACAAGATGAAAGCAGGGGAACCGATTATTGTCGCAGGTATACATTCGTACCCATTTTCGAAACCATATTCGATCAGCTTTGTGATGACCGCCTTTTTCAATCCGGGCGCTGAAAAGGAAAACGCCCTGCTGAGAGCAGTCTTCAACTCGTTCCAATTAGTGGAGCCGTCGGAGTCTTCGAACGAACCCGGTTTTACCGATCCTTCAAAAGGCAGTCAGCCGAAATAACCCGCGCCATCTCAAATCCCTCTTCTCAGTCCAATCTGTCCCGGACTGGGAAGGATAGCCGATTGTGAGGCGTGCCCGAATGGAGTGAATGGAACCCGCTTTTCCGTCCATTCAGTTAGCTTCTACTTTGCTTGCTGCTGGATCTTCTGCAGGGCTCGTGCGACTTTTTGGCGCAGATCGACAACGTCGAATGGTTTAGCGACGAAATCGAAGGCTCCGGAGTTCAAAGCTTCGTTGGAAAGTTGCTGCGAGTTCACCCCGGTGAGCATGATGACTTCACAGGCAGGCTCGATTTCCTTGATGCGGCGCAGAGCTTCAATGCCATCGGTTTTCGGCATCAGCACGTCGAGCAGGACTACATCCGGTTTGGAATCCAGCACTATCGGTATTGCCGCCCCTACGGAATCCGCTTCCATCAGACGAAAATCTTTGTAAAAAACCATCTTGAGAGATTCACGCACCCCAAATTCATCGTCAACAATTAACAAAAGCGGTGAAGTCATCGGCTAGAGAACCACAACCGTGCGTTAATCGTTTTCAGATACACCCTCCTGATCTTGAATATCGTGATCACTCGAGGCGTGCGCGGAATTGCTCGAATCGAGCCATAATGTTTACGGCGGCAGCTAGTGAAATCTTCGTTTAACGCGATGCCAAATCCAGGCAGCGCTTCGGTTGGCCCAGATACTGAGCGCAGTCGTTGGTGATCTCCTCGACTGATTTTTGAAAAGTCGTTTTCAGATAGCCGATGCTGTCTCTTATACAACTCTGTTGGTCGCTTTCCTCCGCGAAGGCAACGCAGAAGGGCAGCACATAACGGCCATCCCAGGTGTTGTCGATTAAAGCATAGATCACGCCGCGCATGCACGCCAGCCGGCGCGCGCCTGCCACCGATTCGCATTTCTGCGCCGTGGGCCGCGACGGGCCGATTCGAACATCGTTGGAAAGATCGCGGCCGATGGAAAGCGTGCACGGCAAATCGTATTCACCACTCTTTTGACACTCCTCAAAAATTCTAGACGCCGACAGCCCCATTTCAGTCATCCTGGAGGTCTGCATCACATAGCATTCGCCTCGGTACGGAGCATCGACCTTATTGCAGGGATAATGGTAGTCGGTGGGGCTGAGATCGCGCAGTTCCGGTGTGGAACTAGAAACATTTTCCATGAACACACCGCCAT
>JAJONK010000301.1 GCA_021323355.1 Deltaproteobacteria bacterium | reverse complement strand
TTGTTTGGCAATGAGCGGTGCGGATGCACCGGTACTGACAATGACGTCGAAATTCTTCTCTACGAAAGACTGCGCAACCGGACGTAGTTCGTCATAAGTTTTCGCTACTCCTACATCAAAGATCAGATTCTTTCCCTCAACGTATCCGGCTGCCCTCAGACCGTCGCGCAAGCCTTGAACCTCCGCAGTGACAGTTGTTCCGAGCGAAAGGAGTCCTACCGAATACATCCGTGGTTGGGCCTGCGCCAATTGGATAGATGCGAGTAGGCATAAAACGATCAGCCAAGCGAGCTTTCCATTCATCGGTTTTACCTGAGCACCTTGTTCATGCGCGCCAGCGCATTCGGGCGACCCTAGCGATTTAGATGTTTGATTTTCGATTAGATCGTTCGGCTAGCGGAAACTTTATCTGCTCTGGCCAGAACATTGAGCGCAAACACCGCCGGGCAGCATAGATAGCATACCTAAGGAGTGGGTGACTATGCGCTCTGCTTATGGCTCGAATGGCGGCATCTATATAGCTCGGTTCAGTACGTCTAGCTATTCATCCTGATGCCGCAGCAGTGCAGATCACGTACTGGGGCAGCGGCGTAGCCGTTGCAACCTCTTCAGCGCACCGGCTTGAGAGAGTTATCGATCAGATAAGCGGCGATCTTCTGACCCATGTCATAGCCCACTTCCAGCGAATTTCTGAAGTGGATGCCGCCCCAGATACGCACATTGATGTGCTCCTCGGCCATCTGACCGGTGCTTTTAAACTCTCGCTTTAGCTTCGGATCCATGAGGTCGGTCGCTGTAATGGGGATAGCCGGGTTGGGCCCAAACACCGATTCCAGAATCCCAACCGCCAAACCGGCGGATATGCTCGCCTGCGACGGGTATTCTGGATGCATTGGTGTCGCGTTCAATGGGGCCCAACCGGGATCACGCTCGGTAGCGTCGTTGGCGTCGATGTCGCCGTTTCGGATCGCGGTCACCGGCCGCCAGAAATTATAGGTGAATTTCGCATCCCAGTCAGTGATGAAGGTGTTTGCGGTGCCCATGTTAAGCAGCGCGAAGAGCCGCGCGTTCTCGACGAGGGACAGTCCCTTCGCCGCCGAGAGTTGGCGCGCCGCCGCTTGCCACCCGGGGGCAAGATTGGCAGTGCCCCAAAACTTAACAGCCTCTGTCTGCTCGGGCGTCCGCGCAGTGCTCCGGATGCCGCCCATGTTCTTTGTCTCATTGTAATCTCGCGTGTAACGCTCGCTGGACAATTGAGGCGGCGGGCCGGGCCGGAACTGATCGGCGCTCTTCAGCACCCATGGTTTCACACGGGCGTATTGCTCGGTCGCTGGCGGGGTCGTCGGCACCCAGACACCGGGGCTGGTTAGAGGCCGGTAGGTGTCGGGGACGTTGGCGCCGTCGGCTGCACGGTCGGCCTGCACCGCAGCGGCCACCTGCTCACCCAGGGCGACGCCTGCGCTCTTCGCATCCCCGTCGGGAATGCCCTTGACCGATTCCGCATACGCCTCATCGACCATGGTTTTTTGCTTGGGATAGAGCTGTACCAGGATTTGGCGCGCCGCAGCGGCCGCGGCCACCTCGGCCGACGCGCCGGGTACGGCGGCAACAGTGGCGATGTAGCGCGTATACCGACCTTGCACCGAATTGATCGCGTCAGACATTGCGGCATGCATCATGGCCAAAGAGCGCGTCCCAGGAGCACCCGAGACGCCCGCAGCCCTTATGACTTGAATTGCGGTCTGGTTCCAGTCCGTGACCGTATCGGCATGCGCGCTGGCGCTAGCGACAGCAACAAAAATAGCCATCGCGATGAAAGTAGAATGGTTCATGGTTTCCTCCTGTTAAGAGACCACGTTAACCAACATTTTTCAGAATACGTTGCGACGGATTTATTGTACGGTGATGGCACCATAGCCGAGCTGTGGATTTGGCGTCCCCGTAGAAGTTGTCTCTACTATGGCGACGAACTTTCCTCGGTGCATCGGATGCGCCGAAAAGCTAATAACCAAGAGCATAAAGCCTGGTGCAAAAAGCGAATGATTCTGCCGGCGGAAATCACTTGATCACTCTATCGGCCCGGGCCAGCACGCTCGGCGGAATCGTTACGCCGATTTGCTTGGCAGTTTTTAGATTGATCACCAGTTCAAATTTCGTCGGCTGCTCAACCGGCAGGTCCGCAGGTTTTGCACCCTTCAAAATCCTATCAATGTAATAAGCGACCCGACGGTAGCTGTGCACCAAGTCTGTCCCGTATGCTATGAGCCCGCCCGCATCCACGAACTCTCTTCTGCTGTATACCGACGGCAACCGGTTCTTCAACGCAAAGCCCGCGATTTGTTTTCTGTAAGTATTCATGATCGGACCCCCAGGGACGTAGAGACCATCGGGGAGGTCCTTCTTGAGCGCGGCGAACACACTCTCAAAACCCTTGGCTTCTCCGACCTCGACAGCCTGGATCGTCAACGACAATGCCGGCGCCGTAGCCTGAGCTTCTTTCACCTGAACTACGTTTCCTGGAATTGTCGGTTCGTAGAGGAGCGCGACACGAGCCGTTCTGGGAACGGCTCCTTTGAGGATCTCCAGCCGTTTGCCAGTTAGTTCTGTGCTCAGGTTTGTAAGTCCGGTAATGTTGCCGCCGGGGCTATGCTTTCAACGAAGCCTGCTCCGACCGGTTCGGACCCTCCGCCTACCATCACGATCGGAATCGTTTGGGTCGCCTCCTTGGCCGCCCGGATCACCGGATCTCCTCCCGTCGGCACGATGACATCAACCTTCAGACGCACCAACTCCTGTGCAAGTTTGGCGATTTGGGGGAAGTTCCCGTCTGCATATCTATAAATTGTGGCAATATTTTGTCCTTCGATATAGCCGATTTCGCGCAAAGCGAGCCGAATCGCCTCAATACGCGGCGACTCGGTAGCTTTATCTATGGCCGATAGGTAGCCAATCCGGTGCATCTTCTTCGCCGGTTGCGCGTCCGAAGCAGTAGCCAGAGAGATAGCAAGCAACAGGCAGACAATAGTGCTAATTCGACTGATGCGCTTCGTGCTTCGGGGTTTGCCGCTCACTGCCCGCTGCCTCCTGCCGGCGGTCACTTGATCACGCGATCCGCTCGCGCCAGCACGTTGGGCGGGATCGTTAACCCAATCTGCTTGGCAGTGTTAAGATTGATTACCAGTTCGAATTTCATCGGCTGCTCCACAGGAAGGTCAGCGGGCTTCGTCCCTCTCAAAATTTTATGCACGTAACTAGCGGCGCGTCGGAAGAGTTCGCCGCGGCTCTCCCCATAGGAGAGCAGGCCACCTCTCTCACTCAAGCTTTTTTCGTCGTACATTGCTGGCAATTGGACGCTCGAGGCGAAATCTATAATCTCTCTCGCATGGCGATTCGTGAACGGATCGATCATGACGAGCAGTCCATCCGGTCGTTCGTTCTTCAGAGCTACAAAAACATTCTCGAGTTCGTTCGGGTTCTTTGCGCCGCGATCTTGAATCATGATTTTCATGGGACCGGCCGAAACTCTCGTTTCTTTCGCTCCGAGCGCCATGGCGGGATTACTCGTGTTCCACAACATCGCTACACGATGAAGCTTCGGCACGGTTTCCTGTAGCAGTTCCAATCGTTTGGGCCATAGTTCCGGAGCCAGGTTGGTGAGACCCGTCACATTGCCTCCAGGATGAGCGAAAGTCTTCACCAATCCACTGCCAATAGGGTCTCCCATAACCGGAGCGATAATTGGGATCGATTGTGTAGCACGCTTAGCTGCCAAGGCCGCCGGCGTGGTAGTTGCCACGATGATATCAACTGGCAGACGAACCAACTCTTCAGCTGCATCATTGAGTTGGTCTTCGCGCTGGAGCCAGCGATATTCAATGACGATATTTTGACCTTCGGTATAGCCCATTTCCTGAAGACCCTGCCTGAAAGCATCGATGAAAGGATCGGGTGGTTTTCCGACTCTGAGGACGCCGATCCTATGGAGGCTTTTCGGCTGTTGGGCGTGGATCACCGGAATCCAGGTGAGAAGAATAAGAGCCATAAAATAGAGGCGAAACCGTGGTGTCATCTTACCTCCCGTGAAGCGTCAACGAACAGCGACGCTTCCTGCGCCGGCATGTTGATCCGTATCGGGGGCGGGCTGGAATCTTACGCACAGCGCAGGACAGTTAGCGGATCACTCGATCAGCTCTGGCTAAAACATTCGGCGGAATGAGGAGACCAATTTGCTTGGCTGTTTTTAGATTGATTACCAGCTCGAACTTCGTCGGCTGCTCTACCGGGAGATCTCCGGGTTTCGCCCCTTTCAGAATTCGCTCGACATACCAGGCCACCCGCCGTGATAACGCTGCAAGGCTGCTGCCGTAAGCCATCATGCCACCGATCTCTGCATGCTCCGGCCACTCATAAATTGCCGGAACA
>JAJONK010000300.1 GCA_021323355.1 Deltaproteobacteria bacterium | reverse complement strand
GCAAAGGCCCGCGCATAGGCAAGCTTGCCGCGAAAATAAAGGGCGCTAAGAAAACTGAAGACTTCGGCGAGAGACGCTCCTTCGGGATTGCGCAAGCGCTGGGCGAGCTCGGAACGGGCCTGAGGACGGAGAATCCATCCGGCCCGCACTCCATTACAATTGGCAGGCGAGAGAAGAAAAATCCGATTCACGGCCGGACCGCATCCATAAACTCATCAACCGGCAAGGTATTCAAAATATCATCGCGCGACAACCAGCCCCGGCGGGCCATCGCCACACCGAACGGTAGGTTCTCTAAATTTTTAAGCGAATGCGCGTCTGTGGATACGACGAATCTGATTCCACGCTGCCGCGCGGCTCGAATCCAGCGCGGCTCGAGATCCAGTCGGCGCGGGTCGCCGTTAACTTCTATCGCCGCGCGAGAAGCAGCAACCGCATCCAGAACTTCATCCATATGACATTCAAACGGCGGGCGCGACTCAATCAACCGGCCAAGGGGGTGTCCCCAGATTTTAAATAGCGGCAGTTTCAGCGCGCGCAACAAACGAGCGGTCATTTGATCGGCGTTCATCTTGTGCCGTGTGTGGATGCTGGCGATGATGATATCAAACTTTTCCAAAATGTAGTCCGGATAATCGAGCAAGCCATCGTCGAGAATGTCCGATTCGGTTCCTTTTAATAACTTGATCCGCACCCGCTCTTGAACTCGATCAATTTCCTCCCACTGCGCCCGCAAGCGATCGATCTTGACTCCGCCCGCATAGGACGCGGTCGGCGAATGATCCGTGAAAGTGATGTACCGCATGCCCAGGGCTTCGGCGGCTCGGGCCATTTCTTCAACCGTGTTTTGCCCATCGGAATAGGTCGTGTGACAGTGAACCATACCTTGAATGTCCTCGGCGACAACCGCCTTCGGCAAGCTGCCGGAGGCGACAGCCTCGATCTCGCCTAGATTCTCGCGCAGCTCCGGCACTATGTATTCGAGCGCCAATCGCCGGTAAATATCGCCTTCGGTTTCAACCTTTAACGCTTTACCCTTGGGCCCGCGCAAACCCTCCGCGCTCATCATAATACCTTGCGACCCCGCGCGATCTACTAGAGCGGCGTAATGATCCTTCGAGCCGGTCCAGTAATGCAGAGCGGCGGCGTACTGCGCCGGCGCCACGATGTGGAGCTCGACCTCCAGACCTTTGGCGAGACGCCCGATGCAGCGCCCGTCGCCGGCTTCATCGGATTGCGCGAATAATGGGTAGCGCAGGAAACGTTCGATTGTGGTTTTCGAATCTGCGCTCGCGGCAACTATACAGATCTGCCGCACTGTTTCTTTGCAGCGCCGCAACGAGCCGGCAATCTCACAACGAGCAATTTCCGAGGAGGCTCGTAAATATTGAAGCAGCGGCTTGGCGTCCGCCAGCGCATGCGAAATTAGAGTGCGGTCCTTCCGATGCTGCAACTTCTCGATGCCCGCGAGAATGTTCGCTTCAGCCTTTTGGCCAAAGCCTTTGACAGCCCGCACCAGCCCCTTTTCGCAAGCGGTTTTCAGATCATCAACGCTCTTGATGCCCAAACTTTCGTGAAGCGCGACGATCTTCTTAAGAGTTAGCCCGGGAACCTGGTTGAGGTCGACGGAGCCAGTAGGCAGCTGCTCGCTTAACTGCTGCAACAGAGCGCTCTCACCGGTGTGGTAGATTTCTTCGACGACGGCTGCCAAAGCCTTGCCGATTCCATCGATCTCGGTTAAGCGTCCCTCTTTGACCCGGGCATCAAGGTCGCCCGCCGCGTTTTCCAACGCCCGCGCGGCCCGTTCATAGGCTCGTATTTTGAATGGGTTCTCGCCCATGACGCTGAGCAACCGACCGATCTGCCTCAATTGTCCGGCTATATAAAATCTATCGTGCATTGGAAGGACTGCTCCAGATTTCCATACAGATTAACCGCCGCGCTCTGACGGGGCAATAGGGCTTCGACTAGGATTAAGCTTTAGACGGCATTTTGGGTAGCAGCTTAGCAAGTACCTCCAGGGTGGAGGCGACTTCCCTTAAGCCCAAAGCATTGGTAGGGTAACTGGCTAGAACGGGTGGCGCGGCTTTTTGTCTGAGTTCCGGTAGTCTGCGCAGCATCTCTTCGCGGAGTATCAGCACCTCGGCTCTATATTTGTCCTCGTATTGGGCAAGAAAGTTTTGCGTGGCTTTGAGCGATTCATCATTGCACGATTGCCGGAGTTGATTTTTGGCTTGTTCAGTTTTAGCCAACTCGTTTTCTCTATCGCAGCGGCTTCGAAGCTTTTCATCCGTAGCCATCACTTCTCTGGCGAGAGCGCGTAACGCGCGCGCCATTGTTACTCCTTTTTCGGACAGATCCTCATTGGAAAGATCACGATAGCCCATAGGGCCTGACGGAGCGGTGGTGCGCCAGCTCGTAAGACCCGCACCGACGAGCACTCCGAGAGCGAAAAAGAAACCGAGCAGGAACGGATGCTGTCGGATGGTTTTTATTTGACTTGTAAAATTGATAACGCGCTTCTCCGCGACACATCCCCTTTTTTACCCGTCATTGGCAGGGAGTCAATGCATGCAACACGGCACCCAGGCGAGGACCCGAAATTAGCAAGTCAGCTGGATGGACGTTGAGTTCGGCGACTTCAAGCCAGAACACCTCTACTCCCGATACTCCGTTCACGGGTGTCCGGCTTCAATGGAAAAGTGAGTATGGAAAAGAGAGTAGAGAGTATTGACACGGAAACCGAGGCAGCCCTACGGAAGGGCTTAACTAGTCGCCAACGCAAGAGGGGGCGATGGTGCCATCGCCCCCTCTCGTTCTTTGAAGATAAATCTTGTTAGAATTAGTTGCTGGCAATCTCAAGCTGATTATCGACGTTCTTCACCCCGGCTACTTGTTTCGCCTTGCCCTCGATCGCTTTTTTCTCCTCTTGGGTCTTCACCGGACCACGCAAGGTCACCTGGCCGTCGTTGGTGATGATCTTCACGTTCTGGGCGTTAGTGGAAAGCTTGTCGTCATCGACAATGGATTTCCGTACTTCCTGCGTGATCTTTCGGTCGGCTTCATTCTCCGATTGATCTCCCGCGGTCTTGGTTGCATCATTGCGATCCCGCTCGTTTTTGGCGGTATTATCAGCGGCAACCGACGACGAGGATTTAGATCCGGTTTGACCAGCCCGTTCTTGCTCTTTAGAACAACCAAGCATTACAAAACCTGAAAAGAAAACAATCAGCAATAATTTCATGGCGCCTCCTGAAAAAGTATTCAGCAAGGTACTGCGCAACTGGTGTGCCACTTTGAAACTGAGAGGCTAAGCACGCTCTTCACATCCTGCCAAGAGTTTGCTGTTTCAGCTGTGGGACTCTTTCTCAAAACCGAGACATGCGTTTTGTGCGCCATGGGGTCGCATGGAGAAAGTTTCAGATCACCACAGCTAAGAGCGCACCAGCTGCTGAAGTAACCAACCCAGCCCGACAAGCACAGCGATCAACAACAACAAAAGCCCGCCTATTACCGCCACAACGAAAAGCCAATCCGCAGTCGCCGCGCTTTGACGGTGCTGGCTTGCGTAGCGCTCCAACAACTGAACATTTCTGACGTTGCTGCGGAACCAAATCGAAAAGAGATCTCCGACGAACGGAATAGCGCCGATCAGCGTATTCAAAGCTATATTCATGGCCATACGTAATAAGACTACTTTAGGCAAATTGAATTTTGCGCCGATGAAAAGAATCGCTGAGCCTGCGAGATTGGCGAGGGTGTCGCCGATGCCCGGTATCAGCCCGATAAGCGGGTCGAGCCCAATCCGGATGGAGGTGCCGGGAATCGTAAACCGCTGATCGAGAAGCTCCGCGAGAAAGCGGGCAAAAAGGCGCGGCGCCGCATCCGAAGACGGCGCCGGCTGTTTTGCTTTTGACGAGCCTCGCACAATTATCGCTGCAACAGCTGTTCGCCGGTCACTTCTAGCTGGCTATTTTTCCAGGCGGCATACTCCTCGGCTCGTTGCTTTGCATCCGGGCCGCAGAACAGCGCGGAAAATATTTCGTTGCGACTGGCTTCATTGACCGCAATCGCAAGGAATTCCCCCGATCGCTCCTTTGATTCTTTGACTTCGTATTTCATGCTTTTAACCTCCTGAATTCATACTGCGTCGCTGAAGCGCGCTCATGCAAGACACGGCGCAGCGTTTTTAACGATCCTCCGCGGTTAAGCAAGAATCATCCCCGATTTCAGCCGGTGAATGCGCTGCAACAAATCACCGAATGAAAAGATTTCCACTGAAATGACGATCTCACGTCGAGCACAAGGGACCAACAACTCGGAAATAGCGATTGAGTGATTCGCCCTTTGGATTGTATTTCGGTTCGTACTGCCATTCAGCGTCGCTCGGGATCTTGAGCAGGCACGAGGCTTCCATGGGCGACACGACAGGCTAATCGGTAGCGTCATACAGGGTTTCCAATCTGGCGCGTCCAGTTTGCGCCAGCAAAGGCGCCCACAAATCACCTAGTTTGTGAATCCGCGCGCGAACATTGCCGATGTGGAAGTCTTCGATACGCGGTCCCTTCTTCAGCTCCTTCCAGGTAATCGGAGTCGAAACGGTTGCTTTAGGCTGCGGTCTTACCGAGTAAATCGAGGATAAGGTTTGGCCCCAGGCGTTTTGATTATAATCAACCAGAACTCGCTTGCTCGGCCTCTTGGCGATTCGGTATTCGGCGGTCATTAGATCTGGACGCAGAGCTGCCAAGGTATTGGCAAACTTTTTAGCGACCGCCCAGACCTGCTTCTGGGTTGGCCCGCGCATGATCGGCACGTAGATATGAAAGCCCCTCGAGCCGGTAGTTTTGATAAGGGAGGGTAACTTCAGACTCTCCAAGGCGTCATGCACTACCGAGGCGGTCTCCAACATCTGCTCCCAGGTTGCACCTTTCACCGGATCGAGGTCGAAATGTAAATAATCCGGCCGATCGACATCATCGCAGCGAGCATACCAAGGATTTAGATCGATGCATCCAAGATTGATAACCCATAGGAGCGAGGCGAGATCCCGAATCACCGGAAAATCGATAACGTTCCCGGACGAATGCTCAATCGCGCAGGTCTCAATCCAGTCTGGGCGCGGCGACGGTGCGCGCTTCATGAAAAAGAATTCACCGGCGATGCCATGAGGATAGCGCTTCATAACCATCGCGCGATTGACCAGGTGGGGCAACAACACCGGCGCGACATCGGCGTAGAACTGAAGCAGATCGCCTTTGGATATTCCCAGATCAGGCCAAAATACTTTACGCAAATTGGTTAACGTAACATTTTTGCCTTCCAAATCGACTTCGACGCTGTCCCGGTCTTTGGGAATGCGCAACGGACTGGAGACAGGGGCGCTCGCCCTCCGCAGTTTCGCACCATGCGTTGCCCCACGACGATCTCTCGTTGCCGATTTGGAAATTGTTTGTTGCCGCATCAACGTAGCCAACAGCAAAGCCTGCGCCAGCAGATCTTCATGCACCCGAGGATTGATGGTTGTAAGATGCAGGCAGAAATCATTGACACCAGTTACCATAGCGGAATCGACTTCGTGTCCCAATAGCGAGAATAAAGAAATCCGACCTTGCTTCAACGCAATCCGACCTTTACCCTAATCAAATGGGAGAAGCAGCTAAAGGGATTCCGGATGAGAGCGAAGTCGAAACCCCTGAGAAAACTCGCGGCCCGCTGCTGAAATGTCTCCTGCTTGTTGCTGTGCTACTCGGGTTATCCATCGCCTGGCGCTGGACACCGATCAGTGAATGGATCAATTTCAGAACTATCGTTGAATGGCAAAACTCCGTGCGCGCTCATCCAGCGGCGCTTTTATTCGTGGTCGGCACCTATTTAGCGGGAGGTCTGGTTCTCTTTCCGGTAACCATTCTCAACGTCGCCACGGTTTTTACCTTCGGCCCGATCCGGGGCAACGCCTATGGACTCGCAGGATGGCTTGCCAGTGCCGCAATGGGCTATGCTATAGGCCGGGCTTTCAAGCACAAGCTCTTTCACCGATTCGCCGGTCCGCGAATCGACCGGCTTCTCGAACAAGCGGCCGGCCATGGCTTTTTGGCTGTGCTTACTATGCGCCTATTACCGGTAGCGCCCTTCACTCTGGTAAATATTTTTATCGGCACCATTCCGATTCGCTTCCGACACTTCATTACAGCCAGCGTCGTCGGCAGAATACCCGGTATAATCGTACTGACGTTTGCCGGACTTCAACTCGAACAGGTTCTGCGCAATCCAGGGGTGGGCAGCTTCGTTGCTTTGATAGTGGTTTTAGTGTTGCTTCTCATCGCTGCGTCATGGTTCTTGAAACGCTTCAAAGAGCGCCATGGGCAGTCGACAAAATCTTCCCGGCCATGAACCTTCGCGAGATACTATTTGTCCAGATAGAGTTTTCGCGCAGCGCGGAAATGTGCCACCGCTTCGGCTTTCTCATTTAACGACTCGCACAACAAAGCTAAATTATAGTGGGCATCGGCGAAGCTCGGATCGAGCTCGACTGCTTCTTGGTAAGCGCAGCGGGCCGCTTGGATTTGCCGCGCATCTTCAAGCAACACACCGAGGTTGAATTTCGGCGCCGGGTCCTTCGGTGCGCTTTCGGCGGCAGCGCGGTAGTGAGCTTCGGCTTTCTTGAGCTCACCGAGGTCATGATAAAGCTTTCCCAAATTTAGGTGCGCATCCGCCATTTTCGCGTCTTGCTCTAGCGCCATGTGGTAAGCCCGTTGAGCCTCCTTGACTGAACTCTCCTCCAACTCCACGGCCAGATCGAACCAATGTTGAGCGCTCAGTTTGCTGGCTTGCGGCTTTGCCGGAGTTATGGGCGCGTTCAGGTTTTGCACCACGGCCCGGGCATCGAAGTTAAACAAAAACTGTCCGGAGTCGGGCTGCCAGCGTGCCTTGCCGTCCCACGCGATCACTCGTCGATTGTCGGCATATATTTTCACGCTGGACAGATGTTGATCGCCGGGAAGCTGGCGCTTCAACGACAACAGCATGCGGATGATGTTTTTAGATGGAACGCGGGAGTCGAGGAGACCTTTGGCTGTTTTGAGAAAGAGAACGTCTTGAAACGTAAATTGCAGCGATTTCTTCTTGCCGCGGCCGGGCTTGAGAAATCCGGCGCGGACAAAAGAGCGGATGCGACTGCCTGGAAGGTTGAGAATCTTCGCCACCTCGCCGGTGGTGAACAGTTTCATTTCTTACCGGACTGAGCTCTCTTTTTGGCCTTCTCGGGCTGGGCCGGCTTGGCCCGAACTGCCGGCTTCTTTTCCTGCGAAATTTTTTTGCCAAGACTTTCCTTGAGCGCGGCCACCAAGTCGATGACCTGGGCACGCGGCGCCGGGGGCGCGGCGATGGTGATTTGTTTTCCCTCCGCCTTGCTGTTGATCAGCTCCAGAACACGGTCGCGGTATTCGTCCTCATACTTTTCCGGGCTGAACTGCTCGCTCGAAAGCTCCTCGATAAGCCTGAGCGCCAGGTTCGTTTCCGCATCCGTGACCTTGGCCGATTCTCCTTTACCTATCTCACCAAAATTACGCACCTCGTCGGCGAAATACATCGCGTGAAGCATCAGGCCATTCTGCGCCGAGCGCACCAGCACTAGATTTTCTTTGCCGCGCATGACGAACTTGGCCAAGGCAACCTTGCCGGCTTGCGCCATCGCATCGGACAACAAACGATAAGGTTTTTCGCCTCCCTTGTCGGGGCCGAGATAATAACTCTTTTCGAAGTAAACAGGATCAACCTGTGAAAGCGGCACGAATTCGGCAATCTGGATGGCATTGGACGCCTCGTCCTCAAGCGCTTTCAACTCCTCGTCCTCAATCTTGACGTATTGATCCTTGGCAAACTCGTAGCCTTTAACCAGATCATCGCGCTCGACCACCTCACTACATACCGGACAAAAGCGCTGTTGCCGGATCCGATTGCCGCATCTGGCGTGAAGCAGATTGAAGCTCACCGACTGCGAGGAGGCGGCTGAGTAAAGTCTAACGGGGATTGATACTAAACCGAAGGAAATCGTACCGGAACCAATAGAATGCGGGGGCATGATGCTTCCTCCTTCAAGTCTAACCCAGGCTCAGGCAAAACCACGAGCGAACAACAACCTTGTCCTTATTATAACAGGCGCGGCAAATTTGAAATAGCTGCTGAGTTATGATTTAGTGGCTCAAATTTGTCCCGCCTAACGCGCTGACGCGCAGAACGAGGAGAGAAAGACCCGATGAGACGTCCTCTGGCTGTTATCTTCAACTTAGTGATCTGCCTATCAATCTCGGCACTACCTCCCCTTGCATGGTCTTTGCCGCTACCTTCCGAATCTCCTCTCCGGGAACTTATTCCTCTGGCCAGCTGGCAGAAAGAATTCAAGATCACCGAGGGCAAGGACCGCGGCAAAGTGGTCCCGCTCACGTCCGAACCCGATCTTGCCAACGGAAAACGATGGAAGCTCATTTTCGGCAACTACGCTGCCGTCCATGTGGTTCGAGAACCCGGCGGCGCATTGACGATGAAGCGACTCGACTTGCCAAACAGCCGGAG
>JAJONK010000299.1 GCA_021323355.1 Deltaproteobacteria bacterium | reverse complement strand
TCTCGTGAACACGCCATCGCATTCGGGGCGATGTGGCTCCTGGCCATGGCCATTTCAAGCGCCATCGGCGCTTTGGTGTTGGTTTTGTCCAAAGATCTTGGTTGGAAGGCGGAGAGCGGACGAGTAATGAGGAAATTGTTTAATGAAAGGCTAAGCAGCTGACGCAGGAGCTTGGCGATAAGTTGTACGAACTCGGACCTTGCGAAGACTTTGAATCAAACACCCGCTTGCGAATGCAAGTTAGTCTAACTCCGAAATAGAGCGATCGCGTTGGTAGGTGGCGGTGGTAGATGTGAGTTAGCGGGGCTGTGATCGCTCAGAGTATGAAGTGACCGCGGGCTCGATATTAGCTCGGAGCCCTTTCGCAGAGATAAAAAAATAACTTGCCGAAGCTATAGCGATAACAATTAGGGCGTTGGTGATCATATCTACCCACAAGAGGTCTTGTGTCGTAGACTTCCTCGCGCGATCCTTGATCTGGGGTGGAGCACTGACGATTGGATACTGACGATGAAGAGAGGTGCTTTCGGGCCGCTGCGGTTTCGGGATCTGCCAAACCGCTGACCTTCCGGTCACCGCTTTGAAAAGATCGCTTCTCTCATCCGCTTTTAGCAGGCGGGCTATGTTCATAGCATTTACCCCTATCAGTTGTGTCTAAGATTCACCGCCGCCTTTCTAGTGATCGTGAGACGGGGAGCAGCGCGGTGCAATTCGTTTTGCGAAACGGCATCCAACCCGACATCATTTGAGCGTTGTTGAACAAATTCCGACCGAAACAACTGCCAATCGAGATAGTGATCACACTTACCGCAAAATCCATTTATGCGACGCATCCAAGCACTACAATCAATTATCACGACGACAAAATCGTAATAGCATCTGGGGCATCTACGTTTTTTTAGGTATCTGAACATTGCTACAGCAGATCGTCCTGTTGCGGATTCATGCCGCGAATCATTGGCATTGCTGATGTAGAACTACTTGGCTGCTCAGAACAACTTCAAAACTAGAGCCCAACCAAATCGATGAGCGGGAGCTTATAGGTGACGAGCGACGCCCATGAAGCGCACCCGGCATGGGTTATTTTCCGGCAGGTCGCTAGTGAATCGCGATCGAGGTTTCGTTGGCAACCTTCCGCTTCTTCATGACGGCGTCGCCCTTCAACCTGAAGATCCTTCCGCGACTACCCCGTTGGTTGGCGATGTTCATGCTCATAACTGCGCGGTCCAAATCGGGTTGAAAAAACGCAATATTCTCTTCCATTTTGAACGTGATCATGAATTCTTCGACTCGAATCGCCCACGCATCATCCATACCTTCGAGCCGAGTTATTTTGTTGATCGCGTCTCGCTTACTTCGGGCCGCTACGATGGAGCACTGCCCAGCGGTTTTCTGCCGCAGTACTAAAAAAAGCTTCATTCGATAACCTCCGCTGGGCGCATACCCTGAAAAGCAATGAAGGTGCCAAATTTATACCTCGGATAATACGACATTTGCTTGCTACTCGGTACGTAACAACGAGGAATTTTGTCAGGTTTTGAACACCGGCTAACATTTTTGTCCACTCAAAAGCCTACCCTATTCCGTCAACTTCAAGTCTCGCTCGGGGCGATACGGAATCGACCCCGCGGAACCCTTGATGAACGGTCTCGCCGTTTTCAAATCGTCTCAACTCACAGTGAGTTTCTAGCTTGGTCGGTTAGGCCGACAGCCCTCGGAGTTGCCAAACACGTAATCAGCACTAGATGAGACAGCAGAAGGTCCCGCTTCACCCTTGGTTGTAGAGCCGGATCGGTAGAGTTAAATTTAGGTATGGCTAGGTACCTTGCTCGCCGATGTCCACGTTGCCAGAGTGACTGGGGTGTTTTTATCGCAGAGTCTAAGCGGGGCCGAACTTTCCGTCCTATCCATGGCCTGTGTGCCGGCTGCGGTTATGAGATCGCCTGGGCTCTGATTGTTCCCGCAGTGCGCGCGCAGATTCCATGGGAGGGAAACCTGAATGGGAGAGACTTCTTCATCGGCGGCTAAGCGTCTTTCAACATTCGTTCGAGTTCGTCGAGCAACTTGAGTTGACCCTTAAGGATTTTATCCCGGGCCAGTTCGAGGCTGAACCATCCGGCTCGGTCGACTTCCGAAAACGTCTTGCGCTGTCCGGACCGCGGCGGCCACTCCAGTATAAATGAATTACTCTTGATGGATTCCGCTTCACAATCGCCTTGGACCGCCCATGCATGTACCACCTTACCGCCCGCCTGCCGCACCGGCGTGAGAAGGTTGAAACTACCATCCACCAAAAATCCTGTTTCTTCGTGAAACTCACGCCTGGCTGCTTTCAGCGGATCCTCGCCAGGCTCGAACTCGCCCTTGGGAATCGACCATGCTCCGGAATCCTTGTTCTTCCAAAACGGACCACCCGGATGGACGAGAAAAATCTCCAACCTAGAGTCACGATATCGATATAACACTATGCCGGCGCTTTCTTTTTTTGCCATGCTTTCTCTCAGAACTTCAGACAAGTATTCGCAGATTCGTCTGGTCTATGATTTATCGAAATCGTCAAAGATGTAAGAGGCGCTCTTTGGTCATCTGATGCGCATCATCGTTCATGTCGATATGGACGCCTTCTACGCGGCGATCGAGGAGCGCTCTAACCCCGCGCTGCGTGGACTTCCGTTGGTAGTCGGCGCCGATCCCAAGGGCGGACGCGGCAGAGGTGTGGTCATGACCGCCAACTATCAAGCAAGGAGATTTGGCATCCGCTCAGCGCTGCCGGTCTCGCGCGCTTGGCGGCTTGCTGATGCCGCGCGCAGGCGAGGCGAACCTGAAACAATCTTCGTCCGTTCGAACTTTCAGCTTTATGAAACCGTATCCAGCCGGATCATGCAGATCTTCGAGCGCTTTTCGGATGCGCATGAGGAAGCCAGTATCGATGAGGCTTATCTGGACATCTCGTCCCTCACGAGCTTCGACGACGCTCAGATCAAGATGGCGACGCTTAAGAATGAGATTCACGAACAAGAAGGACTTGGCTGCTCTATTGGCATTGGCCCGAACAAGCTGATCGCCAAGATCGCTTCCAGCCGAAATAAGCCGGATGGCTTAACCGTGATAACGCAGCAGGAAGTTCAGGGTTTCTTGGATCCTCTTCCGATCCGTGTGATTCCCGGCATCGGCCCTAAGAGCGAAGCCTTTCTGCACCAGCAGAACGTTCGCATAGTGAGAGAGCTCCGAGAAATTCCGCAAGCGACGCTCATGCAGTGGTTCGGCAGCTGGGGGCTGCGGCTTTTTGAAAAGGCTCAGGGCGTCGATGATTCTCCGGTTTCCAACGAATGGACACGGAAATCCGTAGGCGAACAGGAAACGTTCGAGCACGATAGCCGAGATCTCGCTTTGGTTAGCGAGCAACTTGATAGAATGGCGGAACGAGTGCTTGCAAAGCTGCGAAGAAACGAATTTTCAGGGTTTCGGACGATGACACTCACCGTGCGCTTCTCTGATTTTGACACACGTAATCGTTCTCGAACGGTTAAGAGTGGCATTGCGATCGATAACACCGGCAATGCGTTACAGCTAATCAAGAAGCAAGCGCTGGACCTTCTATTGCCCTTCTTCGATGCTCGTGAAAATCCTCGCGGCAAAGCGATCCGCCTGATCGGCCTGCGTCTGGAGAAACTACTTTAAAGATCTGAGGCGGAGAACGGGAAAGTGCGATTTCACTCCGGCATGAGATTCTGGGAGCGTCACTGGAAAGTTTGGCAGGCGACAAGTTGGCAATCAACCCAAAAACCAATAGGAGATGTAAACCCTGCGTCACTCTAGGTGCCGATACGGCAACCAAGAGCACTCAATGCGATTTCTATGAAATGCCATGCTCCGGCTATCGCATTTGAGCGGTTCACCGTTTACTCCGACTGATGACCTTAACGGAGCGCGGGCCTGACTTCGCGCGCAAAACGTTCCATCGATTTGAGAACCTTTTCTTGACTCAAGCCGCCGAAGTGAAACGTCAAACCGATATGGGTGGCGCCCACAATCTCGACGATTCTGTTGATGATATGCGCGCAGGTTTCCGGCCCGCCAAAAACCACGCGGCGGTCGTTCACCATTGCATCGTAATCAAGATGGGGGAATACGCGCTGGTAAGCTTCGCTATGGGGCTCAAGATTGAGAGCGGAGAGTGCAAAGCCGCGCCATCGGTTCCAATGTTCAAGAGCTTCGGCCCGTGCCTCGGCGTCACTGGCGCCGATATAGGCGGGATACATAACGAACACGTCCTTTTCTTCTTTGGAGTGACCGCCGTCTCGCAGCGCGTTCCAATACTGTTCGACCCGCAGGCGCTGGATTTCGTTGGTGGCGATCCAGGGCAAGGTCATCAGGTGATGGCCGCGCCTGCCGATCATCTGAAAGCTTTCCGGATCTTTATTGGCGGTC
>JAJONK010000298.1 GCA_021323355.1 Deltaproteobacteria bacterium | reverse complement strand
TTTCCTGGCACTGACTAATCTTGGCTTCCTGCCGCGCGCGATCGCGCTGCGAAGCGCTACTTTTCGTAGTCCTCATATCGCTATCGGCATTGCCACCACTGTCCCCATCGTGGTCATTCTCGCAACCCAAGGTGAGCTTGCCCTGTTGGGTGAAATGTATGCGTTCGGACTGCTCGGCGCATTCGTTTTTTCATCTCTCAGTCTCGATGTCATTCGTTGGCGACTAGGCCGGCGCGACCTTGGCTTCTGGGTCGGAGTACTAACCACGGCTGTCATCCTAATTGCCTGGTGTATCAATCTCGTCGAAAAAGAACTGGCCACCCTATTTGGCGGAGTCTTAACCGCAGTGGGTATGAGCGTGGCCGTAGGCGTTCGCCGCGCCTGGTTTTTGGATCTGCTTCATAAAGTTCCTTGGATCGAGCGCCTTCAGGCGCGCGCCTATATGGCATCAGAAGCTCTGGTGGATGAAGAGTTAAGAGGCCTGGTGACTTTAGCCGACGCTGTTGAGCTTAAAGATCTTTATCCGTCGTCAACGCTGCTGGCAGTTCGGGGAGAAAACCCGCGGCTCGTCCAGGAAGGCATTCGGCGTGCCAAAGGTATGGGCGAAACCGCTCTTTATTGTGTGTACGTGGAAGAATGGCCCGGTCTCTTCGCCGGCGATACGCCGCACCGGCCCAGTGATGAAGGAGTGATTACCTTACGTTCCGCCCTGCAGGAGATTCGCGGCAAAGGCCTCGAAGCTATCCCTATCTGGACGGTTTCTTACAATGCTGCCGAAGCCATAGCCAACGCAGCCAAGGCGCTCGACGTCGATGCCGTCGTTATTGGCGCGTCTCAGCGCTCGGCTTTTTATCACATGCTGCGCGGTCATGTAGTGAAAGGGTTGATGAAAAAGCTGCCACATGATTGTCATTTGATGATCGTCAACTAGGCTCCGCTACGGCCATCTCTTCGCTGGCTCGAGCCGAGCTTTCGATCAGACGATGCGATTCTTCGATGCCGAGGTAACGATCGATCATCGAATGACCTAGATACAGTAACGGGGTGACTGCGACGGCGATCATCATCTTGTAAGAATAGTTGGTTCCCGCAACGATAAAAAATTCCTCGGTCTTGACCTTGCCGGGCAGCCAAAACGCGATCCCAATGATGACGATGCTGTCGATGAGTTGCGAAACCAGAGTTGAGCCCGTCGCTCGTAGCCAGAGATGTTTGCCGCCAGTTCTGTGTCGCACCAACCAGAATACGCCGACGTCCACTAATTGACTTATGCCAAACGCAATAATGCTGCCGACGATAATCCAAAGAGACTGACCGAAAACCGCCCGAAACTGCGTGTCGTTAACCGGTGAAAAAGATGCCGCGGGAACTTGAATCGAAAGGTAGAGAACGACGAAGGCATAGGCAATCAGGCCGATCGTCGTCAATGTAAGCCGGCGAACTCCGTCGCGGCCGAAGTATTCATTGATCAGGTCCGTAGTGATAAACACCACTGGCCAGGGAATCACGCCGATGCTCATGGTAAAGGGACCTAGAGTAAATAGCTTACCGCCGGTGAGTTCACCGAGAATGGCATTGGTTACGAAAAATCCGGCGAGAGCGAGATAGACAATATCTCTTCTGCTCCTCACATCAACGCCGGCTCTGTTCACGATTTCCCCAAACTACGCGATCTATCCTGATATCAAATCGAATAAGCTCTCGCGCAATTAACCTCACGTTTCTAGCGCTGAATGACACAATTACTTCATGCCCAGATTGTTCAAAAAACCTGACTTCGCCAGCGAATCAACAAAAGAGTTATCAAAAAAATCTTTAGGATCGGCGTTCTTTGCGCTGGGAAATTCCTTCTCGTCAAGATATTCGAACTGAGCTCGAATAGCCTCCAGCCGTACGGCGAGACTCATTGCCCAATAGGGCGCGAAGGCCTCGTAAGTCCCGTCGACGGTCGCCGGATCGTCGATTTTTCCATATTTGCTAATAGCCTTTTTAGCGATTGCGGGATCTTTTCTTGACATTACAACGCCTTCGGCGATCGCTTTTAAAAATGCATAAACTGTGTTGGGGTTGTTCTTTAAATATTTTTCGGTCGTGCCATACGCAACTTGGAACGCCGGAATGTTGAGCTTTCCGACATCGACTAAAAGATTGAGCCCCGCTTCTTTCGCTTTGAGCGTGTTGGGCGCGGACAAGGTTCCGGCAGAAGTCTTCCCGCCGAGCACCGAGCTAAGAATCGCCGGAACGCTCTGCACGTAGAGAATTTGCACATCTTTGTCCGGCGCCAAGCCGTTTTTTTTCAAGGCTTCACGGGTAGCGGTATCCAATGCCGCCCTTGGTGTGCTCGCTGCAATGGTTTTTCCTCTCAGATCTTTGATTGACTTGATCTCCTTCGCTCCCCAGATCTGAAAGACCAACTGCTGCATAGTGCCGCCGAAATACTTCACCTGACCACCCCGCAATCGGGCATTGATCAAGTCCGGGCCATCGGTATAGAAGTCCGCCTCTTCTGATATCACCGCCTGCGCCGACACTTGCGGCGTCAGGAGTTGCAGGCTGGCATTCAATCCGTATTTCTTAAACAGTCCCGCCTCGTAGGCAACCCAAATCGGCGTAAAAGCGCCGCTAGGTTGAGCATAGGTAACGACGACATCCGTTTTTTCCGGCTTACCTCCGAGTTCCGCGGCAAACGATCGGCCCGACGCTACGCTCAACATTAACGCAAATAGAACAGACCATCTCGGAGTTTTATTTACTATGCGGTGCCTATCCATAATATCTCCTCGCCTACTTTCACAATCTATACTTGCGCAGAAGTAACGCTGGCCATCCTCGAGTCCAAGAGTTTGAGTTCAACGGTCGAGTTTCCATTCCATACATTTTCACTCAGTCGGTAAACTAGGTCGACCATCGCACCAGGCCGCGCCGCAAAGTCTTCTTTTACGCCAAACGCAACGCCGCTGACAAATCGCCCTGCCTGCCTAAAGCGAAAGCGTGCTCCCAACGAGAAGTCCTTCCGTTCACAGACTTCGATTCCTCGGCTTAAAAAAATTGGTTCAGGATTGCCCACACCGAATGGTTTCAAAACATCTATCTCGCGCATGAGTGGATGACCGATTTCAGCAAAATTGAGCTGAGCATCGATTTCCAAGAACGGCACCAGAGCTTCGTCCGAGAGGACAGCGCGCGCCGCTTCATCGAAAGCCTCGATGAAGCCCAAAAGGTTCTCCTCTTTGATCGTCAGGCCGCCGGCATACTCATGACCGCCGAATTTTTCTAGAAGAGACCCGCAGCGACGAAGTCCCTCCACCATATGAAAGCCGCGGATGCTGCGCGCCGATCCCTTTCCTTCGCCCTCCTGAAAACCCAGCACTATGGTTGGACGATGAAACCTCTCCACCACCCGGGAGGCGACAATGCCGAGCACACCAGGGTGCCAGCCTTCGCCGCTCAAGACTAATGAATATCGCCTGCACTCGATGACTTTCCCGGCCTGTTCCAGGGCAGTTTGCAGCACCTCCGCCTCCATCGCCCGCCGCTCGCGATTATGCGCGTCCAGCTCCTGAGCAATTCGCAGCGCCACTTCGGGCGATTCTGTCGTGAGCAGTTCGATGACTTTGATGGCGGCGTCCATCCGTCCGGCGGCGTTAATACGCGGTCCCAACTGAAAACCTACCTGCCCGGCAGTGACATCGCCCGGAGCGAATCCGGCGATTTGCTTCAACGCGATAACCCCCGGCCGCGTTGAAGAGCCGAGCGTTGTCAAACCGCGCTTGACCAGAGTACGATTGACGCCCTTGAGCGGCACCATATCGGCGATAGTCCCCAATGCTACGATATCGAGATGGCGACGAAGATCGGGATCACCGGAAGCGCGGAACCAGCCTGCATCACGAAGCCGGGCCCGCAGCGCAATCACCACATAGAAAGCTAAACCTGCGGCGCAAAGTCCTTTGTCGGGAAACGCACAATCGCTGCGGTGTGGGTTGACCACCGCTATCGCCGGAGGAAGTTGTTCAGGCGGTTGATGATGGTCGACGATAACGATATCGACGCCAATTTCATGCGCCGCAGCAACTTCCTTGAAGTTAGAAATTCCCGAATCGACCGTCACCACCAGCCGAACGCCGCGGTCTTTGAGTCGCCGCAGGCCTTCGATATTGAGACCGTAGCCTTCCTCAATCCGGTGAGGAACATAGAAAATCGTTTCGACGCCGATCTCGCGCAAGAAGGACACGAGAACCGACGCGCCGGTGGTGCCGTCAACGTCGTAGTCGCCCCAGATGCTGATGGATTCCGATGCTTGAATGGCGCGAACAATCCGGTCCACTGCAGCATCCATGTCGGCCATCAGGAACGGCGATGGCAGATCGGAACGGAGGCTGGAAGAAAGATAGCATTTAGCGGCTTCAATCGCGGTGAGATCGCGCAGCGCAATCAC
>JAJONK010000297.1 GCA_021323355.1 Deltaproteobacteria bacterium | reverse complement strand
GCAATGACCAGTGGCAGGGATCTGTTCCTGGACATCGACGTGCAGGGCGCCCGGCAGATCAAAAGAAAATATCCTGAAGCGGTATCGATTTTCTTGCTGCCGCCGTCGTGGAGCGAATTGAAGCGGCGATTGGGCGGCCGTGCCACGGATGACCGTGCGATCATCCGCCGGCGCCTGGCCAATGCCCGGCGTGAAATCCAGGATGTAATTCAGTACGATTACTATATAGTTAATAGCGATATCGAAGAAGCTGTGGGGACCTTGGAAGCGATTATTTTGGCCGAAAGGCAAAAGATTTCAAGGGTCACAGCTTGGGGAATCGATCCTTTAAGAAGGCAAGCAAAAGTTCGTAACGTATGAGTAAGGACATCAAGATTGGCGACGTGATTGAGAAGGTCCGGTCGTATCATCCCGCCGCTGACGTGGAGGTCATCCGCAAGGCCTACGAATTCTCCGCCAAAGTTCATCAGGGGCAGAAAAGAGCCTCAGGTGAGCCTTATCTAATTCACCCTCTGGCCGTAGCCAGCATCATCAGCGACTTGAAGCTCGATGAGCCCAGCATCGTCGGTGGTTTGCTGCATGACACGGTCGAGGATACCTTGACGACCCTCGATGAGCTCAAGAGCATCTTCGGCAAGGAAATTACGGCTCTGGTTGACGGCGTCACCAAACTGAGCCGGACCAACTTTAGCAGCCGCGAAGAGAAACAAGCAGAGAACTTTCGCAAGATGCTCGGCGCCATGGGGAAAGATGTTCGGGTCATTCTCATCAAGCTCGCCGACCGTGTTCACAACATGCGGACGCTCGATCACATGCCGCCCGACAAGCAGATCCTGACGGCGCAAGAAAGTCTGGATATCTATGCGCCGATGGCGCATCGACTGGGCATCGCTTGGATCAAAACCGAACTGGAGGACTTGTCGCTCAAGTACTTGCATCCCGAGATCTATCATCAGCTTAAGCGCAATGTCGCAAGGAAGAAAACCGACCGGGAAAAATATATCGAAGAAGTCATTTCAGTCATTGCGCGCAAACTCGAGTCCGAAGGGATCGAGGCCGATGTGACCGGCAGGCCCAAACACTTCTTCAGTATTTACCAGAAGATGGAGAGTCAGAATTTGCTCTACGATCAAATCTACGATCTGGTCGGGTTTCGGGTTCTAGTGGACACTCCGAGAGAAGCTTACGAAGCATTGGGTATCATCCATTCGCATTGGCGTCCCGTTTCAGGGCGGTTTAAAGACTATATCGCGGTGCCTAAACCGAATATGTATCAATCGCTGCACACCAGTGTTATCGGTCCATACGGTGAAAGAATGGAAATTCAAATCCGAACCCACGAAATGCATCGAGTGGCGGAAGAAGGCATCGCAGCGCACTGGCGCTATAAAGAAGGAGAAGATTTCCACGTCAGCGACATACAACGATACACCTGGCTGCGTCAGCTGCTAGAATGGCAACAGAATCTGCAAGATCCGCAGGAGTTTCTGCATAGCTTGAAGGATGATCTTTTTTCCGAAGGGCTTTATGTTTTTACGCCTAAAGGTGATTTGCTCAACTTCCCTAAGGGCTCGACGGTTATCGATTTCGCTTACCGCATTCACTCCGACATAGGGCTGCACTGCTCCGGAGCCAGGGTTAACGGCCAACTGGTTTCGTTAAAGTACATTTTACGTAGCGGCGACACTGTCGAAATCATCACGACGCCTCAGCAGGTCCCGAGCCGGGACTGGTTGAAACTGGTCAAAACACCAAGGGCCAAATCCAAGATAAGAAATTGGCTTAAGGCGCAGCAGCGCGAGCGCAGCGTCGCCCTAGGGCGGGAAATTTTAGAGAGCGATCTGCATCGGCATGGCATGGATTACGGAGTCTTGAGAACCCAGGGAAAGCTGCAGGTTTTGCCCAAAGAGCTTGGCCTGAAGGATGAGGAGGCATTACTGGCGGCGCTGGGCTACGGCCGGATCACCGCGCGACAGATTCTAGTAAAGCTTGTTCCACCGGAAAAACTCGAGCCCGGACACAAACAGCCTGAAAGTTCACTCGAACGGCTCTTCCGTCTGGCATCAGGAAAAATCAAGCATCTCGGTATTCGCGTCAAAGGGATCGACGACGTGCTGGTTCGGTTCGCTTTGTGCTGCCATCCTCTACCCGGAGAACACATCGTCGGCTTTATAACCCGCGGCAGGGGCGTCACCGTTCATACCGTCGGCTGCCCAACCATTCTTGAGAGCGATCCCCACCGCAAAATTGAGGTTACCTGGGAAGAAAATGTTCAGGCGCCGCGTCCGGTGAAGATCGAAGTGAGTTGCGTGGATCAGCCGGGCTTGTTAGCCGGGATCAGTGCCGCGATCACCAGTGCCAAGGCCAATATTGCACGCGCTCAAATCCGAACATTCACAGGACAAAAAGCAGTGAACACCTTTGAGGTCATGATCAAGAGCTCCGAGCACCTAAAAGAGGTGCTGCAGAATATCTTGAAAGTTAAGGGTGTCTATAAAGCGGTTCGCGCGCGCGGTCGTACTGGCGGTACGCCGGAAAGAGATCAGGTAGCCAAAGCAGAAGTTCAGTAAGGCACCTATGTTTAAACGTCAGGCGACTTTTTGAACCCGGCCTGAATGGATGCAATCCGTGCATACCAATGCGCGTTTGACTTGACCGTCAAAGTTGCCCTTAACACGCTGCAAGTTCGGACGCCAGGTGCGCTTGGTTTTGTTGTTGGCGTGGCTGACACTGTTTCCGACCGAGCGGCCTTTGCCGCATAGGGAGCAAATTCTAGCCATCTGAGTTCTTTATCCTCTCGATTATTTCTGTTGTTGAAAAACCTTTTATATAGGGAACGACCACTACTCTACCGCCTGCTTCTTCTACCATGTCCGCGCCGATAATCTTCTCGGTTTTCCAATCCCCGCCTTTAACCAGCACATCGGGCCGTATGGCCGAGATCAGATTATAAGGGTCGGGTTCGTTGAATAGAATGACAAAATCGACCATCTCCATCGCGCCTAACAACTCGCAGCGATCGGACTCCGGCAGCACCGGGCGTTTAGGTCCCTTGATCTGCTTGACGGATTGGTCGCTGTTAATGCCGACGATCAGCAGATCTGCGCAAGCTCTTGCTGCCCTTAGAACATGCACATGTCCTCGGTGAAGCAAATCGAAGCAGCCATTGGTGAAAGCTACTTTCTTGCCGTTGGTGCGCGCGTCGACGACGATTGCCTTGATCTCCTCAAGGCTTTTGAGCTTCCCCGACACAGACAATGGGTAGCATGATCATCCGTTGTTTTCAATTATAACTACTCGTGATTCCGACGTTATCGACTTCTTGACCGCTCTGGCAAATTTCGTTAAGGTCTGAGTTACAAGCCCAACGTCTTCATAGCTTTGTCTGCCGAGAAAACTTAGGAGGTATCAATGGAATATCAGGATCTTAGAGATTGGATCCAAATTGCGGATGAGATGGGGGAACTCAAGACCCTCAAGGGCTGCGACTGGAACCTTGAGATCGGCGCCATCACCGAGCTCGTGGCCCACAAAGAAGACGGCCCGGCGGTGCTTTTCGAAGACATCAAAGGTTATCCCAAGGGCTACCGCGTACTTTCCAACTCGCTTTCGTCACGTAAGCGGCTGGCGCTCACATTAGGGCTGCCCTCGGGCGAGACCAAGATGGATTTCGTCAAAATCTGGAAAGACAACTACAAAAGCATCAAGCCAGTACCGGCAAAGTTTGTTAAGAAAAGCGCGCTGTTCGATAACGTCTACAAGGACGGCGATATCGACATGTTTAAATTTCCGACGCCATTTTGGCACGACAAAGACGGCGGTCGTTATATAGGCACTGGCAGCGTCGATATTACGCGCGATCCCGACGAGGGCTGGGTCAATTACGGCACTTATCGGGTCATGATCCACGACAAGAACAAGTTGGGATTTTATATTTCGCCGGGCAAGCACGGGCGCATTCAGCGGGAAAAGTACGCCGCCAACGGCAAGCCTTTCAAGATTGCAATGTCGTTCGGCCATGATCCGCTAACTTTTCTAGCGGGCAGCATCGAAGTGCCGTACGGTGTGCCTGAATATGAGTTCATCGGCGGGTTGCGCGGCGAGCCCTTTGAAATGATCGAAGGCGAGTATTCCGGCCTGCCGATTCCGGCCAATGCCGAGATCGTCATCGAGGGCGATGTTCATTTCGATAATCCGAAGGTCGAAGGGCCCTTCGGCGAGTGGACCGGCTACTACGCCAGCGCGGAACGCGCCGAACCCTGGGTTGAGGTAAAGCGGCTTTATCACCGCAACGATCCGATCATTCTCGGTTCGCCTCCGGGGCGACCGCCCGCAGAGTTGGGATGGTACCGTTCGTACCTCCGATCGGCTCTTATCTGGGATGAAATGGAAAAAGCTGGCGTGCCGGATGTGAAGGGCGTGTGGCTTACAGTTTCCGG
>JAJONK010000296.1 GCA_021323355.1 Deltaproteobacteria bacterium | reverse complement strand
TTCGAAGTCGCGCGCCACCTCTTGCGCAACCTTTACCACACCGCCGCGAATTCCGGTCTGGAGCATGTTCTGCACCATCTCACCGCCGCCGGAGCCGCCAGCAAAGTGGCCGACCCCATAGACATTGGCGAGCCGCAACGTGATCAGCTCAAAGCCATACAGCCGTTGATACGCTTCTACCATGAGTTCCTTAGCGACTTTGGAGTTGCCATACGCTTCGCCGGGGCCGCGGTGGAAACTTTCGTCAATTGGACCGGGCTCTCCGCCGCGTCGGTCGTAAATGCCGAACGTGCTAATCTGCACCAGCCGCTTCACCCCGGTCAAACGTACTGCTTCGGCGACATTGATCGTGCCCATCACATTGATCTGCATGCCGGTATAGATCGGCTGCGCGACCTTGCCGCCGATCAGTCCCGCTGTGTGGATGACGGTATCGACTTTATTTTTCAGGATCGTCTCGATCAGCGCCGGCAAGTCGCGGACATCGCGCTGCACAACCGTCACGTTAGCTGTGCCCAGCTTATTCGCCAGGAAATCTTTCCTCGGCGCAATATCGTAGAAAACGATGCTTTCGCCGCGCTTGAGAGCGAGTTGAGCATAGGAAGTTCCAACCAAGCCCAACCCGGTGATTAGTGTCGTCATAGGATTCCTTCCGACTCCGATGATTTATTCCCCTTACTCCCGCGAGCCGAAAATGTCCAGGCTGAATCAATTTCATCAGGCCTGTCGGTACTGTCAATTCGCGCTCGGGTAAATTGTCGCCTAATCGCAGCAGCATGTGATATGGATTGTGAGGATTTGAAAGTTCGGGAGTGACCCATGAGGCCAACAAGATCGAAGTCTTGGTTCTCGCGCTTTGCGAAATTAACCGCAAGGATCACCGGCAAACCGTTGACATTCATCATCCTGTTTCGGTTGTCGCGGTATGGGCGGTTACGGGTCCACTGTTCGGATTCAGCGATACCTGGCAGCTAGTGATCAATACCGGAACCACGATCATCACTTTTTTGATGGTCTTCCTCATACAAAGTACTCAAAATCGTGATTCTGAGGCGATGCAGGTGAAATTAGACGAACTCATCCGCGCGACGCACGGTGCGCATAATGCATTGTTGGATCTGGAAGAGCTTGAAGAAGAGGAACTCGACCGGATCAAAGCAGGCTACGAAAAAATTGCCGAGCAGGCTCGAGGCCAGTTGAGTAGATAACGTGCCAGACTTTTTATCACTTCGCTAAGATCGACGGCGGAAGCCGACACATGGCCAATCCAACACCACAGATTATTCCAATTGGCGGCGGTGGATTTTATCGGGACCCGGAGAATCTTGCGCTCGAGCGTTACATTTTAGCGCAAACCGGCGTTGCCCAACCGCGGGTGCTCTTCGTGCCCACTGCCAGCGGCGATCCGGACCATTATGTTGCGAGTTTCTATGCGGCATTCTTGAAACTGCAATGCCGTCCTTCGGTGTTGTCGTTGTTCAAAAGGACGCCGGATCTGCGCTCGTTGCTGCTCAATCAAAATGTGATCTATGTCGGCGGCGGCAATACCAAGAGCATGATTGCCTTGTGGCGCGATTGGGGCGTGCCGGAATTGCTCCGAGAGGCATGGCAGTCGGGAATTATTCTCACGGGCGTGAGCGCGGGAGCGATCTGTTGGTTTGAGCAAGGGCTGACGGACTCGTTCTCAGATGGGCTGCGTCCGCTTGGCTGTCTCGGTTTCGTTCCCGGCAGTTGTTGCCCGCATTACGACGGCGAACCGCAGCGGCGGCCATCTTATCACCGGCTTCTGGCCAGCGGCGAGATTTCTGCCGGCGTGGCAATCGAAGACTGGGTCGGGATTCACTACAAAGAGATGGAGATCCATCAAGTGATCGGAGCAAAGCCTGGCGCCCGGGCTTACAGTATGCGCAGCGTGTATGGCTCGGTGCAGGAAGTGCCGTTGCCGGTGCAATATCTGACACAAGCCTAAGAGTAAGAATTTCACAACGGCGCGGCTTATCAGAGTTGGCCAGACAAAAGCACGGATTTTATAGTTCGCGCTCGATCATGAAGGCGGCGAGATCCCCAACGCGGCAGCTATAGCCCCATTCGTTATCGTACCACGCCAAAATTTTTGCCATTTTCTCTTCCAGGATGACAGTACATAACCCATCTACTATGGAGGAGGCCGGATTACCGCGGAAGTCGCTGGAAACCAGCGGCTCATCGCAATAAGCCAGGATGCCGTCGAGATCACCACCGGCAGAGCTCTTGAGCGAATCGTTAATCGCTGCTGCCGAGGCCGGCCTTTTCAGGTCGACCACTAGGTCGATAATGGAAACACTCGATGTCGGCACTCTGAGTGAGAGACCGTGAAGTTTGCCTTTGAGCTCGGGCAAGACCAGTCCGATGGCCTTGGCCGCGCCGGTGGTCGTCGGGACGATGTTGGCAGCGCCGGCCCGGGCGCGGCGCATATCGCTGTGCATCAGATCGAGAATGCGCTGATCGTTGGTGTAGGAGTGTGTGGTTGTCATGAGACCGCGCTCGACGCCGAAGTTCTCGTGTAAGACTTTGGCCAGCGGAGCGAGACAGTTTGTTGTGCAGGACGCATTCGAGACGATTTGGTGTTTGTCAGGGTCGTAGGCCGACTCGTTGACTCCCAAGACCACGGTGATGTCTTCATCTGTTGCGGGTGCGGTGATAATCACTTTCTTTGCCCCCGCTTCCAAATGAGCTCGCGCTTGACTGCCACTGGTAAAGAGGCCCGTGGATTCGATGACAATGTCCACCCCCAGCTTGCGCCAAGGCAGCCGCGATGGATCTTTCTCGCTTAGCACGGCGATATCCCATCCATCGATCTTGAGCTGGCCTTCGCCAATCTGGACAGTTCCCGGAAAGATTCCATAGGTCGAGTCATAACGAAACAGGTGAGCGTTCGTATGCAAGTCGGCCATGTCGTTTACGGCGACGACATTGAGCTCTTCTTTGTGACGCTCGAGCATCGCGCGCAGTCCGAGACGGCCGATCCGACCGAATCCATTGATCGCTACATTGGTCATTTGTCCTCCTGCAGATTTTTGGGCGAAGTTGTTGCGGGTTGAATGCGGAGATCAAAGCAAAGTTTATTCCGCTGGATCGAATCTGCGTCACCCGCACTTTTACCTATGACCAACCGCTCCAGCGGCTTTGCCGCTGACCAATATCTAGTCGATGGATGTGAGATTTTTGTGCACAACCGAGAAGAATTGTACATGTTTGACATATCATGGCCACGACCTAAGTAGATCCTCTGATCACGCAGCTTGATTGAGGCGACGCGTCAAATGACTTTACGTCAGCGGAGACAAGTCAGGCAGATTATCTAGCGTCATGTTCAACAAAGCGGCTGAAGCGTCCAAAGCATTGCATTTTTATGCTCGGTCGAGTTATTGAAATGGTTTTGATCAAGGAACTGCTTTGTACTTTCAAGGAGGAAGTGCGTAATGCCCTTTCGGTTTTATAATTCAAGGCTAGCAGCCACCTTGTTGCTGTCGCTGGTACTAGCCTTGGGCTCAACGGCAATGGCGGCCAGCGCCGCCAAGAAAGTCAGTATTATCTTCGCCGACTTCAGTGAACGCAGCGGACTCTTGTTTGTCGCCAAGGACCAAGGTTTCTTTGCTGAGCACGGATTGGACGCGGATATCGTTCAAGTTCGCAGCGGGCCGGTGGCGATTTCAGCTTTGGCAGCCAACGAGGCGCAGTTTTATATCGTTTCGGCTACTGGCTCATCGCTCGGCGCTGTGGCGGCGGGATTGGATCTGGCGTATGTCGCCGGGCTGATCAATAAACTCGATGGTTATTTTGTGACCTCCGCAAAAATTCGCAGTCCAGAGGACCTCAAAGGTAAAGCGATCGGCGTGCAGAGCATCGGCGGCGGCATCTGGATGTTCACACAAATGGCGCTGGATCATTGGGGCCTGAGCACTGAGAGAGACAAAATCCAGATGCGCGTTCTCGGTGACCAATCGGTATTAGCTCAGGCGATGTCGACGGGATTAGTCGAGGGCGCGGTATTGGGTTACGCCTTCAGCCAGATCGTGCAACGCAGCGGCGGCCGGGTGCTGGCCGAATTACCTAAACTGAATATCCCGTATCAGGGGGTCGGCTTACTTGCTCGGCGCAGCTTGATTAACAGCTCCCCGGAGACGGTGGAGAAGACTCTTAGAGCACTGATCAAAGCCAATCGCTTCATACAGGACAAGAACAACCAGCCGGCGGTGCTGGCTAGCTTGCGTAAGTGGTTGCGGCTTTCGCCCAATGAAGGCGGCGAGGAGTTATACGAGAGAATGCGAATTCTTTATGACCGCCGGATTATACCGAGCCGCGAGGGCATTCAGAATGCATTGCGTGTCCTGAGCAAGGCCGACCCGAAGTTTGCGAAGCTCAAAGCTGATGATCTCATCGACGATCGAATCGCGCGCAAGCTCGA
>JAJONK010000295.1 GCA_021323355.1 Deltaproteobacteria bacterium | reverse complement strand
AGAATTGATTCGGGAGATCACGACGAAGATCAAAGAGGTGGTCTCGGTAACCCCTCGGGCACAACTCCATGACCGTACCAGGGATCAGCTATTACTCAGCCCTTTTGATTTTAAGTGAGATTGGGCAGATCGATCGGTTCCCGACTGCCAAGCACTTATGTTCTTACGCGGGTTGGTTCCGAGCGTGTATAGCTCCGGGAGTAAATCGTTTCACGGCCGGATCACGCAGCAAGGCTCTCGCTGGCTGCGGTGGATCTGTGTGGAGATTAGTATCCATGCCGCCAACGGAGACGGCGCGTTTCAGAATCTCTCCCGGAGAATCTGCCGCCGCCGGGACTTAGCGACGGCTAAAGTCGCTGTAGCGAGAAAAATTCTGACGGTGATCTATGCGATGCTCAAAAACAATCAGCCATTTCGTCGCCGTCGTCCCCGGCAACAGATATCAGCCAAAGCTTGGAGCAAAAAGAAAGAGAGTTCCGGTCATCCTCCCGGGGTCATCATCCAGGCGTAAGCCGGAGATCCAAGTGCCTGATTAGGAGACCGGAGTCGAAGTTAATAATGTGCCGAAGAGCACGGATGAGTGACTGACCATTTGGTCGTTTGAGACCGAAAGAACTCCGGTCCAAGACCGGGGCGTTAAGTTGAACTATAACAACTTCGCCCCACCTACAGAGGTGCATCCAAACACCTTGACAAGCTTTTCATGAGTGACCCCCTGTGCCGCCCCTGACACCCTGCGCCCAAGAGTCGCACCCTTTAACGTTACGAGACCATCTGAGGCTGAGTCGCTGAGACTGTTGAAGAGGTCTTCCGCAGAAGCAGATAAGACAGCAGGTATAGAACAATCGCTAGCAAATTTAACCACCTCAGCCCCGTCCACATATCCATATATTCCAATACCCCGCCCACCAATGACCCAAACAAATTACTCGCCAATGCAATACTGGGTGACGAAACCGCACTAAATGCTCTTGCGAAAATGAGCGCTGCGACAAACAGCGGTGATGCGATTACGACTCCGGCAACAATGAGGCGGAATTCCCACGCCAAAACATTTAGCCGATCGAAGGGAAACAGAAGATTCAAAACAAGGGTAGCGAAAAGCAGAAAATACATCGTGCCGAACGAGCCGCTGTAGTTAAAAGCCACGCACAAGTTGGCAAACAGAATCATCAACAGTATCGCACCGATGACGAAAGAGTTGACTAACCAAGTGGAGCCGAACAGCAGGCCCAACGTCGTGACTGCCTTTGACTCGATCAAAAGAAAACTGGCGCCCATGAAAAAAAGGTGCCAATTCATACTACCGAATCGTAGTTGGCAATAGTGAAGTGGAATGATCGACAACACGCAGATCAGCAACAGCGGAGAAAGATAATGGAACGGTATGCCGCGTTGTTCGAGAAAAAGAAACGGCCAGTCGTCGGTTGTCGGCTCCACTTCCGCCGTGGTGAAAGGCAGTTGCACGCGATGATAGTCAGTCATGCCCAGCGGCTTGTTACTATCGAATAACCCGCCGGCGAGGAGAATGACCTCCTGGTTTACCGGGCTGGCATAGGCCAGCGGAGTCTCTCCGGTAACCTCCTCCAGGACGTTTGAGTGCCTTTGCGAAAGCCATGGTTTGATCGCAAAAAAATTGATCGCGATGCCGCCGCCTGGATTTAACAAACTCATTACCGTCTCAACGCTCTCTTTAGTAAAAACGAAGTTATCTATGCGAATCGACGAAAGAGATGAAAACGCCGCATGGCTGTCAAGCGTTGCAAATACCACGAGATCGTACTTTCGTTGGGTCTTTTGTAAAAAGGAGCGCGCGTCGTCAATGTGCAGATGGATTTTTTCCGAAATGTACGGCCTTTCAGGGTGAAGTTGTCGCCCCAGTCGGGCGACCACAGGATCGATTTCAATCACATCTACATGGTTAGCCCCATATCGCAGAGCGGCCGCCGCATCATTTCCCGTGCCACCGCCTAGTATCAACACTGAGTCCGGCGGCCTCTTACTGAGTTGATAAGGGATAATGTAGTGACGGTTTAGTGAGCGCTGTGCTTTCTCCGGAAAGCTTTTTAGATGGTTTCGCGAGAGGTCCTGGATTTCTTGAAAGCCATCGTAGTTGACCATTATACCGATGCGGGAAGGATCGTGTTTGTTCTGCATGTCAACAGAGATCTGATAGTAGGGAGACCAGAACGCCGGTATTGCCAAGCTCATTCGCATTGCGATCGCAGCCGATGCGCCAAAATAGATCAACGCCAGCTTCAGTTGACTGTGTTCCCGATATAAATAGATGAATAGCGCATAAACTACACCAAGCCATAGCAAGGGCGGGGATTCGAGATACGAGGCAAGAGAAAAGCCCAAAATGCCGAGCAGGCTGCCTAGCACGTTCACCGAGTACCCAACTAGCGGAGTTTCGCGGTTCATTAACTCGCCTAGTTTGGAGGTCAGAGCAGTGAAGGTCGCGACGACAAGGGCAAACACTAAGGTGATCACGAAATAAGCTTTACTTGCGTCAAACAGCGATGGCATCGACACTGCAGCGTGATCACCAAAGCCTGCGCCGAGCAGAAAATATTGGCGCGGGTCCACAAAGATGACGCGTGTGATTCCCAGAACTGGAGCCAATGCAATCACTGAGACGAGTATGGCCAAAAGCCTTGGAAACCAACTGTAAAATAGTTTATCGGCGTTTCGATAGCAAAAAAATCCGATACCAAAGCCGAGAAAGGCCGCCATTAGCGGCAGATTCTTAAAATAAGCGAAGATTCTTATTTCAGTGGACAGCCATCGAATGACGGCGAGCTCTAAAAAAAGTGCCGCAAAGCTTATTAACATCAATTCGAAGTATTTCGATCCGATATGCATTCGGCCCCCTTTAGCGCCCCTATAGTCAGAGAATTTTAAGCTCCTATCGGAAAAAATGGAATCAAAAGTTCCCCGGAAGGATTAGGTATTTCGCTCGAGAGACAGTCTCTCGTGCTCGCCGTCAGTAACGGATTGTCGAGCGGTCTATAGCTGAAGGTGAGTATAAGCGGAAGACCAACGAGTCAGACTTGCCAAACTTGCGCACTCGTAAGCAATAACGCAATCATTGCAAGTCTTCTTCTCTGAAAGAAGTCAAGCTTCTCAGTTGGAGCACGGGAATTAGTCTTCTCTTCACCCCGCGACGGGGTAAGATGATCACTTCAACTTCCAGTCCCCTAATCTGACACAGGAACCCTTTCGGTTAGACTTGCCACAGGGCGACTGGAAACTTTTTAACCATAGGAGACCTGACGCTCTTGATAACAGCGCCGCTCCTTCATCAAGTGATAAGCGATCTCACATAAACGCCTGGCGCAGGCGACAATCGCCACTTGGGCGGTCTTGCGTTCTCGCAGTCGTTGGTAAAGCACGCGAAAGTAGGCTGATGCTCGGATCGCCGCCCAAGCGGCTTCGATAAAGGCCCACTTCAGCCAGTGATTGCCCTCTCTGCCAATACCTCCTTGCCAGGATTTTCCACCCGAGCTGTAAAGTGACGGTACAAGCCCGCAGTAGGACGCAAGCTTTCCCGGATTGGCAAAACGTTTCGGATCATCGATCTCCAAAGCTACAATCGGCGCAAAGACTTTTCCGAAACCAGGAAGGCTCTCCAAGTAAACTCGGTATGGGTGGTTTCGCGTCGCCTGTACGGCCCACCGTTGTACCTCTTGAATCTGTGATCGATAACTCTCTAGGAGTTTGAGCTGCGCTTTGAGAATACGGTTGCCTGGATCTGGTAACTCTAGCTCTTCCAAGAATCGGCGTCCCGCAGATCCAAAAAGATCGCTGAATTCTGGCACCTCGACATGATAGTGGTTGAGCAATCGATGGATTCGGTTTTTAAGCCGTACATACATCCGGACCAACCAAATGCGCTCTCGCCACAACATCTTCTGAGCTCGAATCTCTTCGCTCGGCACATAGACTTCCGGGATCAGTCCAACGCGCAACAAAGCGGCCAGCATTCGGGCATCGATCTTGTCGGTCTTGATCTTCGCCTCTGCGATGGCTCGCACCGCATTTGGATTAGCTACGATCATTTTCACTCCAAGCTCGCTCAGCGTGTCGTAGATCCATCCCCACGTCGGTCCCGCTTCCACCACTCCCATTAATGGCTTGGGCAATCCCTTGAGAAATCCCTTCAATGAATTGCGGTCATTGAGTACTCGCATCTCCCGAATAATTTTCGCTTGATCATCAATCGCAGCCGCTTGCGTCCACTTCTTGTGATGATCGAATCCTATGTATGTCATTGGACCAACCTCCTTCGTACATGGTTTCTATTTCTCCCATGCTACTCAGAGTTGGTCTTCTTTCATATCATCTGACACGAGGGAGCTCGCCGGCTTGATTCTCGGTGATCAACTCGAGCGGATCTCACTGCGCTGGGGCGGTTGGCTGGTCGCAGTCCTGGCCGCAGGTTTGGCAGCTTATGTTTTGTGG
>JAJONK010000294.1 GCA_021323355.1 Deltaproteobacteria bacterium | reverse complement strand
TGAACGAGCGAGCGAACTCAAGGTTTTGATACATGAGTTGGCTCACGAGATGAAAAATCCGATGGTGACCATCAAGACCTTCGCGCAATTGCTCGACGATCGATATGAAGACGAGGACTTTCGGGCGCGTTTTCGAGACGTGGTCAGCACTGATATCGAGCGAATGGACGATCTGCTCGAAACGATGATCGAGTTCGCCGACTTCAGTCAACCTCGGATAGATCGCGTATCGCTTGAGGAGCGCTTGCGCTCGACAGTTGATGAGCTTCGAGAGCAGTGCGGAAAACGTCAAGCTGCTGTCCGCTTACAAAGTAACAGAGTCGGCCCAGCGATCTTTGCCGATGAAAACCAGCTCGACTTCATTCTTAAGAACGTTCTCTCGACGGTAGTATCGCAGGCAAAAACGGGCACTGAGATCGGTGTTGAAATCCAGCAAACGGGGACGGTGGTAATATCCTATGTTCGTGAAGGACCTCGGATGGCCTCGATTACTCAATATCTCGGTTCTCTGAGCGAAGCTGCGGGGGAAAGTATTTTGCCCCTGCGAATCCTATTGGCAAAGCAGCTGGTGGAACGTATTGGTGGTGAGATTGCTGTTGATAGCACCGATGCTGAGAAAGAGATCGTGACAATGGAGTTTCCCATTGCTTAACCGGGAAAAGAAAAGCGACATGACTCAAGGCGTATTGTTGGTCATAGATGATGAGCCGGGGGTCCGGCATTCACTCAAAATGGTTTTCGACAAAGTCTTTCGCGTGGTCGAGGCAGCTACTGCAAATGACGGCGTCCAGAAACTGACTGAAGAAAAACCTGATATCGTATTGCTGGACATTGTCATGCCTGGCGCTGATGGACTGTCGGTTTTGAAACAGATGAAATCAGTTCATCCTGAGTGTCAGGTAATAATGTTGACCGGTCTTAATACGGCGCGAACCGCCTTTACCGCTAAGGGCACTGGCGCCTTCGATTACGTGACTAAGCCTTTCGACGTTGAAGAATTGCGTCTACGGGTCGAGCATGCGTTCGAGAAAGTTCAGCTCTCAAAGGAGCTGGAGCGGTTAAAGGAAGAGGTCGGTCGGAAATATGGGATCGATCATATCGTCGGCAAATCCAAGCAAATTATAGATGTTTTCAAAGCCGTCAGCATGGTGGCGGCTAAGAAATCTACCGTTTTGATTCAGGGCGAAAGCGGCACAGGCAAGGAGTTGATCGCACGCGCGATTCACTACAATAGCGATCGCCGCTCGAAGCCCTTCATCGTTGTGAACTGCGCCGCGTTACCCGATACTTTGATTGAAAGTGAACTGTTTGGTTATGAGAAGGGTGCCTTTACCAATGCATCGCAAAAGAAAATTGGTCGATTCGAGCTTGCCCATGGTGGCACCCTCTTTCTCGACGAGATCGGCGAGCTTAATCTAAGCACACAGGCGAAATTCCTGCGCGCCATCGAGCAAGAAACCTTCACCCGGCTCGGTGGCACCGATGACATCAAAGTTGATGTGAGGGTGATAGCCGCAAGTAACCGGGATTTAGAAATCTTGGCAAAAGCAGGTGAGTTCCGGCCGGATTTATTTTACCGCCTCAACGTCGTCTCTCTTTATTTGCCTGCGCTTCGATGTCTCCGGAAGTAGTCGACTTTTTTACGGCATACCATTGGCCGGGCAACATTCGTGAGCTTGAGAACTTGATCGAACGGCTGACAATACTCACGCCGCATGAGCAGATCATGCTCCGTGACCTGCCCGTCGGAATGCGCTCGACAGATCAGACTGCGACCCTGAAAGAGGATGTCCTGAGTGGCTCAAGACCTCTCAGCGAAGCTGTGGACGAATTCGAACGAGAGCTTATTGTTAAGGCGCTGCAACGGACCGGCTTTAACCAGACCAAAGCCGCTTTATTGCTGGGCACTAGTCGGCGGATTCTAAAATACCGAATTGAAAAGCTGAAGATAAACGAGCCGCATAGCGGAGAGGAGCCGAAGCTATCGACATAAATCGACAATTTTGGACAAATTTGTACCGTTAATCCTTCCGTTTAACCTCTGTAGCCTCCAATTTCCCTGTAAGTTCTTAGTTTTCTTAGACAAAGCCAATTAGCACGCTTTTTGCTTAAGGAGCGGGCCATGGATTCGAACAAGCCGCACATTCTTGTCGTGGATGACGAAATGGGACCTCGAGAATCCTTGAAGATGATTCTCAACCCTTATTACACCGTTCATGTCGCCGAGCGGGGAGGTCAAGCAGTCGATTTCCTAAACAAGTTTCCCGTGGACCTAGTTACATTGGATCTCAAGATGCCAGGTTTTACCGGCATCAATGTTCTGGAAAAGGTGAAACAGCATGATCCGGATATCGAAGCAATCATCATCACAGGTTACGGCTCTTTGGACACAGCTATCGAAGGACTCCGCCTCGGCGCGGTTCGATTACATCTCTAAACCTTTCGACGTAAATCACATTCTATCTCTCGTCCGCCGCGGTATTGAGCGGCGCGGGGCGAAGACTAAGCTGCGACAAGTTAGATCGGACTTCCTATCCAACGTGTCGCATGAATTGCGAACGCCGTTAAGCGTGGTTGTGGGCTTTGTCTACTTATTGCTCAACCAGGTTATTGGCAAGCTCAGCGAAGAGCAGCAAAAGGTTCTCGAGACCGTCTACCGCAACTCCGAAGAGCTCTGGCGACACCTCACCCATCATCGAAAAATTCGATGCGCGCCAGATCGTCGATGAAACCGTGAAGCGTTATCAGCGAACGATCGGGGAAAAGAATTTGACCTTGACAATCGACATCCCAGAGGGTGGCGCATCGATTATCAGCGATCGTGCGAAGGTGGAAAGAATTTTTCAAAATATATTCAACAATGCAGTTAAGTTTACTTCGGTGGGCGAAATCCGGGTGAAAGCTCGTGTATCTGCGGATCGAGGAATCCTGGATCTAGAGGTTTCCGATACCGGAATCGGCATTGATAAGAGTAAGATGGATTCAGTTTTCGAGCCATTTCAACAAGTCGACAACTCCATTCATCGTTCGTTCTCCGGGCTCGGGCTGGGTCTCACCGTGGCGCGGCGAATGGCCGAGCTGATCGGTGGTGCAATTCAGGTTAAAAGTGAACCGGGCATCGGCACGACAGTGCTGATGAGATTTCCTTCTAAAGCTATCGCCTCGGCCGCAGTGCCTCTGGAGCAGCGTAATTATGGTTAGTGATAGATTCATCTGGTGTCGCAACTGCGACGCCGTGCATCACGTAACATCCTGCGATAGAGCTCCTCAGTATGTCTACGTTGAGGGCGGGGTCGAGGAGATACCCGGCGACGACTGGCGTGCTTTTATGAAACAACACGAAGGTCATCGGTTAGAACCATTGAAAGCATCAGGCGAAAAGCAATTTTGCCAGAGCTCGATGTCTGATCCTATGGGTGTTGCCTACATTGAGGTGACCAATGGACGTGACCATCTTCTTCTGCGGCAATCGCGCGCAAATATCGCCGAACCTTTGAGCTTTGAAGTGACGCGCGGCCGGCTGGTTGATCAAGGTCTTACGGTCTGCATTCAAGATAGCGAAATCAAAAAAGAGATGCGATGCCATTTTAAGTGGTATGCTGATGCCTTCGACGATCAGAAAATTGATCTGTTCGTACAGCTATTCAGGGATGTGGTCACGGTAATAGAACCAGAGACGATTGAGGTTGCTGGCTTTTTTTCCAAAGACGATAACGTCACTTTTGGATTACTACCAGCTGACGTCATCGAACTGTTGATGGCGAAATGTTCGTCGTATTTCCAACCGCGAGAGTTGGACGACATACGACGATTTATAGATTCTCATGGTGAACCCTGCGATGTTTTAGCCTTAGTTATGCGCCGCCAGTTGAAGATCGAACAGTCTGCTGCCTGAACTCAATAGTCTCTGCTACTTCGAGCCCTGCAACATCGCGTCTGATCGCGACTTATATAAGCATCTCTTACCGTGGGCGCCATGATCTCTAATTTGTGTTAGTGCTTGCAGTCGCGTCCATGCTCGTAAGCGGCTTGTTCACCAGTTTATTTTCCAACCACCACTTCGTCTCGGCCGTCCACTTCTTTGAGCTTGAGCCGAACCTCTCCGCCTTGCGGTAAATTGATTTTTCTTGCGATAAAATTGGCGGCAATGGGAAACTCGCGTCCGCCGCGGTCTATGAGTACGGCTAGATGAATGGCTCTGGGGCGTCCTAAGTCGATCAAATGATCCACTGCGGCTCGCACCGTCCGGCCCGTGTGGAGCACGTCGTCGAATAGAATGATCGTTTTGTTATTGATGTCGAACGGGATGCTCGTATGGTCGACTTTTCCTTCAGGAAGCAGCGCGTTGAGGTCGTCTCGATATAAGCTAATGTCCATTTCGCCTAGAGGAATCTCTTTGTGCTCAGACTTTTGAATCATGCCTCGTACCCGCTGCGCCAAAAAAAGGCCGCGGGTGCGGATCCCGATGAAGGCCAAAGAATCCGAAGCCTTATTCTGTCGAAGAATTTCGCGGCTCATGCGCTCGAGATTCTTTTTTATTTCGGACGCCGTCAGAAGTCTTACGTTTTTAGATTTTTTCATTCGCGGCTCGCACGATAGCATCTAGTAGTAATTGTGCACCCAGAGAGATGTCTTGCGGAGCAGACCATTCCAACGGATTATGGCTAATACCGCGGCGGCTTGGAATAAACAACATTCCCGCTGGAGTAATTTTTGCCATCTGCATTGCGTCGTGGCCGGCGCCTGAAGGCATAATCTCGTAAGGAATCTCTCGAGCCTCGCAGCAGTCTCGTAGCAGATGGACTACACGTTTATCCAGAGGCACGGGGTCCTCTTTTCTGATTGGTAATATTTTGATTTTTACTTTGCGTCGTAGAGCGATTTCGCGAATTTTGGCTTCGACCAAACGGACGACCCGGTTCTTGGCTGACGCAGTGATGCTCCGTACGTCGACTGCTAGTTCCGCCTTGCCGGGCACCGCATTGATCACTCCAGGCTCAATCTTCAGTGCGCCCACAGTCCCGACCACCCGCCCCTTGTCCATATCCGAATGCTGGCGACAAATCCCTTCTACCGCCACCGTTAATTCCGCTGCCGCAACCAAAGCGTCCTTGCGCATGTCCATTGGAGTTGTGCCTGAGTGATCGGCCTGACCGATGATGATAACTTTGAAGCGTGTCGGTGCCGCAATCGACGTTACCACGCCAATAGGTTTCCTTCTTGCTTCTAAAATTGGGCCCTGCTCGATATGCAATTCAAGGTAGGCTTTCAAAGATGAGGGATCTCGGCGCAGCGAGAGGAGGTTGTTTCGATGAATGCCGAGGCCGGCCAAAATATCCTCTAGTTTTGCTCCCTGTACATCGCTGGCATTTGTAAGATCCTCTGCCCGCACTTCACCCGCAACCAAGCTGCTCCCCAGGGTCGAAAAACCAAAGCGGCTCGACTCTTCGCCGACGAAACAAACGACTTCAACCGGCGAGCGCAGCGGAACATTGTGTTCTTTCAGTGTCCGAGCTGCTTCAAGCGCGGCAATAACCCCCATCGTACCATCATATTTTCCGCCCTGGAGGACGGTATCTAGGTGCGAGCCGGCAAGCACAGCAGGCGCCTTTGGATAAGAACCCTCGAGTCTTCCGAAAATGTTGCCGATACGATCGATGTTGATCTGCAACCCGATTTGCCGCATCTGATGGATGAGAAATTGACGACTGCGCAGTTCCTTGATCGAAAACACCAGCCGAGTCACCGAGCCGTGATCGCCTAAACCAATTCTGGAAACGGCGTTCAGGTCGCGCAACAATCGGCGCTTGTTGATTGTGATATCGGGTCGGCTCCGGACGGCATTCGGGCTTTGCGACTTCATGCGCATGATTTTAGCAGCTTCGTGCAATGCTGAAAAACTACATCGTGAATATAAAAGTAAGTTGGAAAGAGCCGAATCCGTATGTTATAGCTGCATATCCAAATTTGAAAGGTCGGCTCATGAGCGAAGTTTCCAAAAAAGTTGCCGAGATGTTGCTGTCAACAGAGTCCATCCAAGTCTACAAAGAAACCCCCTTTGTTTTCGTTTCCGGACGCATCTCGCCGGTGTATATCGATTGTCGCAAACTCCTATCGTTCCCAATGGAACGTGAATATATCGTCGCTGCATTAGCCAGGATGGTTGAAGCAGAAATAGGGATCGACAAAATCGATGTTGTCGCCGGAGGCGAGACGGCTGGGATTCCCTACGCTTCTTTTGTTGCTCATATCATCAAAAAGCCGATGATTTATATTCGCAAGCAGCCGAAAGGGTATGGCGGGACTAAGCAGATAGAAGGCATCCTCGATGTCGGAAAGAAAGTATTGCTGGTCGAAGACTTGGTCACCGATGGACTGAGCAAGCTTCGTTTCAATATCGGAATACGCGGCGCCGGGGCAAAGATGACGCACTGCCTCTGTGTATTCGATTATGCTTCCGACCGGCTTAACCAGCATGAGGGCAAGGACAATCTGGCAAAAAATGATATTTCGCTGCACGTGCTCGCAAACTGGGATGACGTGCTGGACACCGGATTGGCCAAAAGCTATTTCACTGAGAGCGCCAGCAAGCACATCACCGATTTTTTGCAGGATCCTGAGAATTGGGGTCGCAAAATGGGTTTCGTGTAAGTCTCTTGAACTGGCAAGCTATTCAAATATGCCGGCTGACCGCCAGGGAAGTTGGTCCAAATGCCCGCGATCAACCGGCACTCCAAGTTTAGGTGATCGATGGGATGTCGCTTTTAGAGTATGTGTCACTACTCAGCTCTATCCTCCATTCTTGAATGCTAAAACTAAGATCACGATTCTTGAAGCTTATTGTTCAAGGTGTTAGATAAAACAACCTATGGTCGCATAGCTCAGTTGGTTAGAGCGCTCGCCTCACATGCGAGAGGTCGGGGGTTCAAGTCCCTCTGCGACCACCACCTCTTCACTAGATTGCGCATGTTACGGCTAGCGATACAGATAAACCACAAAAACTCTCATCAGAGACATCTTAAGTGCCCACTATGCGCTGCTTACTTATTGCGTAATGAACCAAGTTCCGCGTCGCCGGCATCTCCGCCTCGATTGCCTCCGTCAACAAAAAAGCTCTCTGCCAAGCTAACAACGTAACGGGG
>JAJONK010000293.1 GCA_021323355.1 Deltaproteobacteria bacterium | reverse complement strand
CTGGGACCTGTCATGCTTTACAACGAGGACGAGACACAAAGGGTCATGAAACAGCGCCGCAAAGACTCGGTGGTTCAGAAGATCTGGGATCACAATGCTGCTAAGACAGAACTCGCCGGTTTGATGAGAGGGATCTAAACCACAGCACAATCGCCGTTCGCAAAGCGCATAAAGCTAGGGGGAACACGGGCGCGCCGGAGCCACAAGCCCTATTCAATTGCCCCCATAGCCTCGACTGCCTTTCGGTTCGCACCAAAAGGGCGCAGTAAACGAAAATGCTGGCGGAAGCATAAGATCTCCTTTCTCGCCGCTACTGCGGTGCCGCGTTGCGGGCCCGTCCCGCCTGATGAAATTTGTTGCGTGGAAGAAATTCCCGTGATATAGCTTGCGATTCAATTTCACCCAGGAGTGTTTCCGCACATGTACGATGATTTTCTAGCACGAATCCTTGAGCCTGATGTTTTTCTGCCGTCTCAGTTCTACGGTACCGGCGGGCTGTCGCGTCAGCTTGACGGTGAGAAGCGTTTGATGATCGCTATTTTGAAGGACGCGGTGGAGTGTCTAAATAAGTATCGCGGCGCGCGAAGTAATTTAGGAAATAGTCAGTATCAGAATGCCTTGGAATGGGTCGAGGATGAAGGCACCGAGTGGCTGTTTTCGTTTAACAACATCTGCGATCTTTTAGGATTTGATCCCGACTACCTTCGCAAGGTGCTAATCAAGAAAGAAGGCAGATACGCGAGTCCTGTTCGCGGCAAGATCTATTCTTTTCCTGTCGCTAACAGAGCCGGCAGAGGCTCAGCGCCGGCGAGCCCGTAGATTATTCAGTTCGTCTTTTGCAGTCTGCCCACGTGCAGAGTTCTCGCCGAGGATCTTGATCGCCTTTTCAAGATCGGCCATCGCGCGCTCGTCTTCGTCCTGCAACAATAAGAACCGAGCCCTATAGTAGTAGGCATCTCCAAGCCGGTCGAGATTTCCATAGATGGTGCCAAGCCGGGCAGGCGGTTTATCCCAGAATGGCGAAAGCTGCTGAGCATTGAGATACGCGCCGGCCGCGGCGCGTAAGTCGTTCTCTTTTTCGAGTAATTCTCCGAGATAGAAGTAATTCAGCGGTTCCTTGGGTTCCATGCTGGAGGCCTTATCCAGCATGGAACGGGCTGCGCCGAAGTCGCCCGAGTCGGTGTATAGCCGGCCGAGGTCACGGTACAGACCTGCATCTTCCTGGTTAAGCTTCAGCGCCTTCTCATAATTCGCTTTTGCTTGTGACATCTGGCCTTTATGATGCTGTGCCAGCGCTAGAAGATGAAACGCGGCGCTGTCGCCAGGCGTTTGCGCGACCAGTTTTTGAAATTCGTCGATTACCTTATCGGTCTCCTGCCGCGCCAAGCGAATAAGCACCTGGATTTTTTTAAGCTGATCAAAAACTTCGGATTTGCTTTGAACATCGCCGAGGGAGCGAATGACCAGTTGAACGTTGGCGACCCGCTCCTGGGTTATCGGATGAGTCATCATATAGGCCGGCACGTCTATCGGGTTTAAAGATCGCTCCTGATCCAGCGTCTTGAGAAATCCAAGCGAACCGGCAGGGTCATAGCCTGCCGCTGTCATGTAACGTACTCCTAGGGTATCGGCTTCCATCTCCAACTGGCGGCTATAGGCGATTTGACGAGTAGCAGAAACCGCTTGGCCAACGACGCCCGCTGCCTGCGCCCCAGCGCCGCTACGAGCCAACAGAAGCATTCCCACCAAACTCAAAAGCGAAATCGCGTCCGGACCGGACTGGCGCGCCATATGACGTCCTTTGATGTGAACTATTTCATGTCCCATGACTCCAGCGATTTCAGAAGTGCTTTTCGCCCGTTCGATAAGGCCAGAGTAAAAGAAGACCGAACCGCCGGGCACTGCAAACGCATTTAGCTGCGGGTCTGCGATGACAAAGAACCGATAGTCGAATGGTTGCGGACCCATCGCTGACAGAATCCGTTGACCGATGCGTTCGATATACCGTTCGATCTCCGGATTGTTTATGTAGGTAAAGTGCTTTTTTGCCTCACGGCGAAACTCGCGGCTGATCCGTGTTTCCTCGTCTTCACCGGGCGGGCTGACACTCGGAAGCGGTGACCGGTAAGAAGCGCAACCTGTAATGAGGAGGCACGTCACCAAAAGCCAGGACCAGAGCTTCTGGCATCCACGGGACCTGCAGGTTTGAATCACTCGAAGATTATAGTGAGGCGCCGGAGGCGGTTCAACCGCGTTGCTCCAGCAAAGCGCTGAGCAGGTTGACGCTTTCTCATGGACCCCATATTCTGACTCGACCAACAACTCGAGGTATTTTCATGGCGCGTAAATTTGAAGTTCCGCCAGACAAGCTGTCCTGGCGTTGCGATCTATCCTATCTACCCTTCACGTGCACGGCGGAGATGACGCCGCTCGAGGACTTTATCGGTCAGGATCGGGCGATTCGCGCGATCCAATTCGGCCTCGGCGTCAATAAACCCGGCTTCAATATTTTTGTTACCGGGCTAACCGGAACCGGAAAAACCAGCATCATCAAAGCCTTTCTCAAGAAAGCAACCGCCGAGCGCGTTCCGGTTAAGGCTGATGCCGAATCGCCTGCCGACTGGTGCTATGTTTACAATTTTACCGATCCGGATCGCCCGCAGTTTATCAAGATGCGTCGAGGCTGGGGAAAGGTCCTGAAATCCGACATGGAACAGCTGATTCAATATCTGCAACGGGAAGGCAGAAGAGTGTTTGAAGGGGACGAATTCGCACGTGATCGCCAGTCACTCATGGAGGAGCTGCAGAGAAAGCAACAAGGCCTGATGGAGCCGTTGATGGCCGAGGCCGACAAAAACGGCTTCACGTTGCGCATGACCCCATCCGGAGTCGCGCTGCTGCCGACTAAGGAAGGCAAACCGATGCAAGAGGCTGATTACCTCGCGTTGCCACCTGAACAGAAGAAAGCGCTGGAGGATAAGCGCTCTGAAATAGGCAAAAGGGTGGAAGAGACTTTGCGCGAAGGGAAGAAAGTAGAGCGCGAAATCAACCAAAGACTTGAAGAGCTAGAAAAAAAAGCTGGCGAATACCTGGTCGCCATCCCGCTAGCGGAGTTGAGAGAAAAATATAGCGATAATTCAAAGCTGTTACGCTATTTCGATGGTGTGCGCGATCATATCTTGAACAGTCTACATCGCTTCAAGGCTGCCGAGCCTGATGCCGCCGCGGCACAGTTGCTGCCGGTGCAGATGGCGGAACCTGTAACCGACCCATTTCTACCCTATCGGGTAAATGTCATGGTCGATAACAGCGACGTTCAAGGTCCGCCGATCATTGTCGAGACCAATCCCAGCTACCACAATCTTTTTGGTGTCGTTGAGAAAAAGCCGGTGGTAGGCGGTTACATAACTGACTTTACGCTCATTAAAGCCGGCTCTATGAGCAAGGCGAACGGCGGCTATATCGTTCTTTACGATCGTGATGTCCTGGCCAACGCGGGTGTTTGGGAAGCACTATTGCGGGTGATCAAGAATCGGGAGCTGCGGATCGAAGAGCCGGCAGCGTTTTTCGGTTGGACGCCGCCCCAGGGACTAAGGCCGGAACCGATCCCCACCGATACCAAAGTCATCATTATCGGCGATCCTCACCTGTATCGCGCTTTGGCAAGCACCGATCCAGATTTCCGCGAGACGTTCAAAGTCAAAGCGGACTTTGACTTTCAAGTGGACCGTTCGCAACAAAACATCACCGCGTTCGCTTGTTTTATCAGCGATTACTGCAGCCGCGAAGGCTTGCGCCATTTCGATACCAGCGGAGTGGCGCGAGTGATCGAGCACTGCGCCAGGATGGTCGAAGATCAGGAAAAACTCTCGACCCGTTTTAGCGATATCGTTGACCTGTTGATTGAATCGGAATACTGGGCCGGCAGAGAGAAAGCAGAACTGGTATCAGCCAAGCACGTCGAGCATGCTATTATCGAGAAGACCGTCCGCTTAAACCTTTTGGAGAAACGCCTGCAGGAATTGATCACCGACGGAACGATTCTGGTAGAGGTCCAGGGATCGGAGGTCGGACAAATCAATGGCTTGGCGGTCTACCAAATGGGTGATTTCAGTTTTGGCAAGCCGTCCCGCATCACCGCGAAGACTTACATGGGCCGGGGTGGGCTGGTCAATATCGAACGCGAAGCTAAGCTCAGCGGCAAAAGCCACGATAAGGGAGTTCTGATCCTGAGCGGCTATCTCGGCGGCAAGTATGCTCAGGAAAAACCCCTGTCGCTTTCGGCGAGTATCTGCTTTGAACAGTCTTACGATGACGTTGACGGCGACAGCGCTTCTTCCACCGAGCTCTATGCAATTCTCTCGAGTCTCTCGGGCGTACCGTTGAAACAGAATATCGCCGTCACCGGCTCAGTTAATCAAAACGGGGAAATTCAAGCGATCGGCGGCATCAATCGTAAGATCGAAGGTTTT
>JAJONK010000292.1 GCA_021323355.1 Deltaproteobacteria bacterium | reverse complement strand
GAGATGTTCCCGATAGAAACGAACGGGTGCGCTATTTAGGCTATGGCAGCGAGGATGAAGGCCCATCGTTGGAGCTGATCGAATCGAGCGAGAGCCGAGACAAAGCTCCTCTCGCACAGTGGACGGGTCACATCGCGCTTTACGTATCGGACTGTTACAAGCTCAGCGACAAGCTCAAAGCAGCGGGGGTGGAATTTATCAGCGGCCCGGGACCGAACCGGCCCGGCGGCAAGGATATCTACGCCTTTATCAAGGATCCGGACGGCTACGTCATCGAGCTAACCGAACGTCATGCGAAAAGCGGTCCCGTGGCGAAACGGTCCGGCGAGTAACTGTTCAACTGCTTTGCTATCAATCGTTCAACGTCAGATCCGCCGGACCTCTGTCGTTGAATAGCGCGAAGCGCGGTTGAACTTTTGAACTGTTGAACACGCGCCTTGCGCGCGCTTGTTGCTATTTAACGAAGAGCGATTCGTAGCGCCGCGTATAATCCGCCAACTTTTCCGCCAGCTCCACCCGGCTCGGAACAACCTTCAAATGATTGGGATATCCTTCCGGCCTGATACCGGGGCGCACCGGCTCCCGTCCCCTTTGTGCAAGCAACCGCTGGCCGTCTTCGGAAAGCACATACTCGACAAAAAGCTTGGCTGCGTTTAGGTGCGGCGCGCGCTCGATGATGCTGATCGGATGCAGCGCAACGAACGCGGGGTCGAGGGAAAACCAGTCTACCGGCGCTCCTTGTTTCTTCATAAGATAGGGACGATACCAGTAGGCGACGATCTGCAAGTCGAACTCTCCCGCGGCCATAAGTTGGGTAATCAGCGAACGCCCCGAGCGGATAGCTACTTCCTGTTTCGCCAGCGCTTGCATGAACTCCATGCCCTTTTTTTCTCCCATGTGATGGAGCATGTTGGCGAACCAGCGATCCTCGTTGCGATCGAGCACCATGCGGCGGCGCCAGCGCGGATGTAGCAGATCCTCATAACTTTTCGGCAGCTCTTCGCGCTTCACTCTCGTGGTGTTGTAAGCGCTGACAATCAAATTGTCGTAGAAATCGGTCCAGTAACCATCCGGATCCTTGAATCCTTCGGGGTAGACCGCGGCGGAGGGCGCCTTGTAGGGGGTCAGTAGTCCGCGCTTTTGCATATGGTAAGTTTCGAATTCGCCGACGCTGAGTACATCCGCGGCAAAGGTTCCAGCCTTGCGCTCGACGTTCAAGCGGCTAAAGATTCTATCGTGGCTGGATCGGAAGATGTCGGTTTTAACGAACGGATACTTTGCTTCAAAGCCGCTGGTCAATACCCGCGCGAATTCAGTTTCCACGGACGTATAAAATACTAACTTGCCTTCCTTCTTGGCGCTCTCAATTATTTGCCGTTGCGCGTCGGCTTCCGCGCCCTGAGCTGAATGAGACAGGAATAATATTAAAATAAACAAGACAATCGTCAGTATGTGCGCTTTCATGTTGTGCCTCTTTAACCGCAAAGCTTTTGATACCTACGAGTCGTCGGGCAAAAAGAAGAACCTACTTGCTCTCCCAAAGTTTTTTCACAAAGCCTTCCTCTTCGAGTTGCTTGAGATATCGATCGTTGACATAGATCTTGCCGTCGATTTTCCTCGCCTTGGGATTAGTTTCGCTTAGCTGCGTTACGACAGCGTGCATCGCCTCCGCGGACGGGTACGGAACATTGTTAAGCTGTTCTTTGAAGTAGTCGTATCCTTCCTCAATCGCTTTGGTGTTGTTGATTCGAGTGAACTGAGCGGTCGATTTCACGGCGTATTCTCTTTCCGTTTTGAAAACTTTTATTGATTCGAGGTAGGCGCGCAGAAAGTTAAGGACCTTCGGCTCGTTCTGGTCGAAAAACTTCTTGCTGCCTAGCAAACCGGTGTTGAAGAACGGAATGCCCATTTTCACCGAATCCGCCAGCACGTTGAGTTTCAATTTCTCCGCCTCCGCGCCGAACGGCGCGTTCATGACGGTTCCATCGATATTTCCCGCCTTCACCGCTGCCAAGCGCGCATGCTCATCGCCGATCTGCAGTATGGTCACATCCTTGACCGGATCGATGCCGAGTTTCTTCAGCAAAGCGCGCAGGCCGAAATCCGCCGATGAGCTAAACCTGCTGATGCCGAATTTCTTGCCTTTGAGTTGTTCAACGTTTCTGATTTCCGGACGAGTGATGAGCTGGTAATTCAACTTATCCAGCAGGCCGAGAATATATATAATGTCCGCGCCCTCGAGATTGGCGGCGGCTCCCGGCGCGCCGGAGAGCTGCGAAATGTCCAGATTACCCGAGATCAGCGCCTGAACATTGGTCGAGCCGCCCGGAATGTAGACAATCTCGGGCACGAGATGGTATTTGGCAAACAGTCCGCGCTGCTTGCCGATAAACGGCAGCACCGACTGCAGACTCACCGAACCGATGCCGATGCGGATTTTTTCTTGCGCCCATCCTGTCTCAGGTAAAGCGAAAAGAAGGACTCCGATTAAGAGCCCAACATTTTTTATCATACATAGTCCTTCCTCGTGCGCGCTGTATCAGTCGAACTAGTCTGCGCGATTGAACTCTCATTGCTGCTTGTCTCCTAAGCCATGGCGCGCGGACTGACCGTACAGCAAGATTTCGGCGTCAAGAGCTTGTTTCCGCGTCAGCTCAAATCTTTTTATACCGCCGGTTTGATCGAAGCCGAACCTTGCGCATGACACGAGACTCTCATAGCGCAAATTATCTGAACAACCTGAATAGAACATCGAGCAAAAAAAGACAAAGTCGGTCGAATAAAAGGCCACGTTCGGTCTTACCCAAAGGTGGCCTTTTCCCGAAGCTGATAAAATTTATCTTCTGACGATCGTCAATGTCGCGCTCTTCGTCACACCTCCGTAGGACGCGCTGATCGTCGCATTGATCTTTTTATTGGTTGGTACCGTGGCGATGTTGAACGTCGCCGAACTCGCGCCAGCCGGAACAGTGAAGGTTGCGGCCACCGCCGCGTTCTTTGGCTTGCTGCTGGCAACCGTGACGACCACAGGAGTCGATGTTACCTTGTTGAGGGTCACGGTTCCCGCCACACTCGACCCACCGACAACCGTTTTCGGGTTCAAGCTCAGAGATAGCAATATCGCCGGAGCCGCTGGATTGACCGTCAACGTCGCCGACTTACTTATGCCGGCGTAGCTTGCGGTAACGTTTCCCACCGTTGTCGCCGTTACCGACGACGTGGTCACGGTGAAATTGGCCGACGACGTGCTCGCCGCTACGGTGATCGAACCAGGCACTGATGCGGCTGGGTTCGAGCTCGCAAGACCTATGACGGCGCCGCCAGCCGGAGCTGCGCCCGACAGAGTTACCGTGCCGGTTGCCGGCTGGCCTGCGGTAATGCTCGACGGCTTGATACTAACCGATGCCAAGGACGCAGGCGGCGCGACAGCCGGATTATAGCCAAGCTCGATGACTTCGAAATCGCTGGCCGTGAGATTTCTGAAGGCAGGATTTAAGATGTCGTTGTCCCAGCGGGTGTCGTGCGTTCCTGTGACATACATGTCCGAGCCATTGTCGGCGATGATGAGACCATATCTCTGCATCGCTCGAAAGATTTTTTGTATATTGGGATCGGTCGTTCTTTGCGTTACATCCACGCTAGCCTTCAAGCGCAAGCGCGCGCCCATCGGCAAAGCGCCCGCTGTAGAACCGGCGCGATGAGATGCCGGATAAACGTAACCATTCGTAGCGCGCACCGTCACCCGGAAAGCATGGCGAATTTCCGCAAGGGTCGGGTCGTACACTTCATCGTAGCGAACCAGACCGGGAAGTACCGCCAATCCAGCGGCGTCCGCCGAGGTCCACGTATCCGGGCGCCGATTGTTTGTGTTCATATCGAAGAAGGCGCCGGAGCCGGCAAACCACTTGCCCTGCGTCGCATTGTAGAAGACGTTGTACAGCTCATAGAGGTGATTGCGATCTTTGTCGACGATCAGCAGGTGACGGTCTTGGCTGCTGCGTAGATCGACATTGCCGGGATCGCCGCCCTCGATCCAGAACGGCTGCGTAATCGCGTCGGGCGGAATCGGATAAAATGGGAAGCTGATATCGGTGGAATGTTCAACGCCGTCGCTCTCATCTGAATATTGAAACTGCACCGCCTTGAGATCAGCATCGGCAACATTGGTAACGACCGCGTAAGGCATGCCGTAAATGGCGTTTCCGGTCCCTGCGTTACCGCCGAAGTCCGGATGTAATCGCCTCGTCCCACCATTATTGATAAAGGAAATAAAGCTCGCCGAATTCGGGTCCACCGGCCAGCTGCTGATATCTAAGTTCCACCAGTTATCGGCGGGAAATAGCGGCAGCGGTTGCGGCAGGGCGCCGCCGCGAGCTGAGTCCATCGCCCATGCCGGCCGCATCGAGCTCGTCAGGAACATTATTAATGTGACCAGCGCAATAATGGACGAGCAGCTGCGCGACAAAAGACCAA
>JAJONK010000291.1 GCA_021323355.1 Deltaproteobacteria bacterium | reverse complement strand
TGGCTGGCTTTGGATTATCCGGAAAAAATCCGCAGCCTTGTGCTATCCGGGAGCGGTTCGGGAAAATACAGCGAGCTGCTCGAAGACTATCCGCGCGGCGTGCCGCTGGATGCGGCCCTGGAAATGATCGAAAAGGGTTATGAGAAATACCAGCACGACCATTGGGGTCCCGGCTTTATGTTCAGCGAACAGTTTATGAAAGAGCATCCGGACGTCGTGCAAAAGTACCAGGAGCTGATCGTCGACGAGGTTCCGCCTTTGAAGTGCTATTTGCGGCATGTGGTCGCGCGGCAGTGTCATGAGACCACCGACATCGTCGACAGAATCAAGGCGCCGACTTTGGTCATTGTCGGCAGCAAAGATACCCATGAAGGCGGCACCGGCAGTCATGTCGATTCGGCCAGAGCGCTGGCGGACAAAATTGCCGGTTCAGAGTTTGTTCTGGTCGAGGGCGGCAGGCACGGCTACTTGCGAGAAATGCCGGAAAAGGGGCATCCGCCGATCATCGATTTCTTGCGCCGCCACTGAACAGGTTGACAACAGGTGACCCAAAAGGCTCACATGCTTCGTTGCGCTTGCCCGATTCGCTTCAACGTACTGAAGCGTACGCCTCGGCTCATCGAACTGCGTGCGCCTCGCATCTGAGACCTTTTTGATCAACCTGTCCGAACTCGCGTGAAGTGGAAACAGCATTTAGAGCCCTCGTTCAATATATGTCGATACTGAGAGCTGGTTGAAAGAATGAACAAACAAGAAATCATCGACAAACAGAAAAAATATCTTTTCTCTTGTGTCGCCACCTATTATGACCAGCCCCTGGTGGTCGATCATGCCAAAGATCACTACGTCTATGATGCCGACGGCAAAGAATTCCTGGATTTCTTTGGCGGCATTCTCACCGTAAGCGTCGGCCATTGTAACGAGCGGGTCACCAAAGCTGTCGATGAACAGACCCATAAGCTGCAGCATATGTCGACTTTGTACGCCAACGAGCCGCAGGTTCAATTGGCGGAGAAGCTGGCGCAGATTACCCCGGGCAGGTTAGAAAAATCGTTTTTCACCAATAGCGGCACCGAAGCCAATGAGACCGCGGTATTGCTGGCGCAGATCCATACCAAGTGCCAGGACGTCATCACTCTGCGCCATAGTTACAGCGGCCGTTCGTACCTGGCGCTCAGTCTGTCGGCGCAATCGAGCTGGCGTCTGACGCCGAACGTCGTGCCCGGCGTGCACCATATCGCCAATGCCTACTGCTACCGTTGCCCATTCGGACTGACCTATCCAAGCTGCAATATCAAATGCGCCACGGATATCGAAGAGGCGATTCAAACCATGACATCGCAGGGACGGATCGCCGCTTTCTTGGCCGAACCGATTCAAGGCGTCGGCGGCTTTATCACGCCACCGAAAGAATATTTCAAAGAGATTGTCGGCATCGTCAAGAAATACGGCGGGCTTTTCATTTGCGACGAGGTCCAGACCGGCTGGGGCCGCACCGGCGGCAAGATGTTCGGCATCGAACATTGGGGCGTCGAACCCGACATCATGACCTTCGCCAAAGGCATGGCCAACGGCGTACCGATCGGGGCAACCATTGCAAGCCCGGAAATCGCCGACAGTATGCAAGGCAACACGATTTCAACTTTCGGCGGCAATCCGGTCACATGCACCGCCGCCCATGCCACGATCAGCGTGATTGAAGAAGACAACCTGGTGGAGAATGCCCGTGTGATGGGCAACCGTCTGCGCGAAGGTTTGAATGCGCTACAGGACAAATACCCGATCATCGGCGATGTGCGCGGCATGGGCTTGATGCAAGGAATGGAGCTCGTCGGCGAAAAGAAAAAACCAGATGCCGAGAGCACGAAGCGGCTCATGGAGTTGACCAAGAACCATGGCTTATTGCTGGGCAAAGGCGGAACTTATGGCAACGTCGTACGGATATCACCTGCCCTGAACGTCAATAAGGACCAGATCGATCATGCGCTCAAAGTGCTGGATCAATCTTTCTCCCAACTGGGGCTTTGATTGTCTGCCGGTGAATTCCCGAACGGCCTGGTTCTCAATGTTCTAAAAGAATGAACACTCTGAGCCGCAGAATACTCGGTGCGATACCGGTCTTACTGGGTATTTCGTTTCTGGTTTTTATGCTCATGCATATCGCTCCTGGAGATCCGGTATCGTTGCTCCTCGGCGACGATGCCACGCCGGCGGATATCGAACAGACCCGGCGCGAGTTAGGCCTCGACCAGCCGCTCCTGGTGCAGTACTGGGATTTTCTGTCGCGCGCGGTTCGGGGCGACTTCGGCAGATCGCTCAAGTTTAACGAACCTGTGATGAAGTTGGTCTTTGAGCGGCTACCGGCCACGATAGAGCTTGCTTTTATCAGTTTGATCGTCGCTATCATTATCGCCGTCCCCCTGGGCGTCTACTCCGCTATCAAACACAACTCGCTTTTTGATCATGCCGGGATGAGCATTGCGCTTATCGGCGTTTCATTACCCAATTTCTGGCTTGGAATTATGCTGATCTATTTTCTGGGGGGACAACTCAATCTTTTGCCCGTCGCCGGACGGATTGAGTATGGCATCGAAGTAAAACCGATCACGCACCTTTATTTAGTCGACAGCCTGATTACCGGAAATTTCACCGCCTTTTGGAGCGCGCTCCAGCACTTGCTGATGCCGGCTTTTACTCTGGGCACGAGCCTGGCCGCGATTGTTACTCGCATTTCGCGTTCCAGCGTCCTCGAAGTGATGCGGCAGGATTTTATTACCACCGCCAGGGCAAAGGGGTTGAGTGAAAAAGACGTCATCTGGCGGCACATATTGCGCAACGCGATGATCACGATTGTCACCATTCTCGGTCTCCAGCTAGGCGCGCTGCTCAATGGTTCTGTGATCACTGAAACCGTGTTCTCATATCCCGGCATTGGCGAATTGTTAATCCAATCGATCTCAGCCCGAGATTACAAGCTAACGCAGGTGCTGATTTTGTTCTTCGCGGTTATTTACTTCGTAGTGAATTTACTGACCGATTTTCTTTATAGCTGGATCGATCCAAGGATAAAATTCTGATGATCGGCTTAAAGCACTTGAAGATCTGGGTCGGCGGCATTATTTTGGCTGCCCTCTTCGTTTGCGGTGTCGCCTCACCTCTGTTGGCGCCGCATGATCCCCAGGCGCAAACGCTCGAAGATCGGTTGCGGCCGCCGCGCTGGGCCGAGAATGGTTCACCGGCCTATTTGTTGGGGACAGACAATCTGGGCCGCGATATCCTGAGCCGGATCATCTATGGGTCCCGCATTTCCTTATTGGTCGGCGCCGCAACCGTCATCTTTGCGGGTTTGATCGGTTGCACCTTGGGAGCGGTCGCGGGTTACTTCGGAAAACTTGCCGACGATATCGTCAGCAAAATCTCCGAAATTTTCCTCGCCTTTCCGTTTTTGCTAATCGCCATAGCCATCATGGCGTTTTTAGGACAGGGTGTGGTCAATCTCATTATGGCGCTCATGCTTAGCCGCTGGGTCCAATATTGCCGCGTCGTGCGCGGCGAGGTGCTGTCTATCAAGGAACGCGATTTCGTCACCGCGGTTAAGGCGCTCGGCGGTCGAGACGGTTATGTTCTGCTCCGCCATGTGGTACCGAATACGGTTGCCAGCATCACCGTGATCGCAACCTTCGCCATGGCAATCGTTATTATATCCGAAGCGAGTTTGAGCTTTCTCGGACTCGGCGTGCCGGCGCATATCCCAACCTGGGGCTCGATGCTGAGCGAGGGCAGGAGTTATATCAATCGCGCTCCATGGCTGACGATTTTTCCGGGCTTGGCCATTTTTATCACGGTATTTGGCATCAATCTTTTAGGAGACGGCTTGAGAGATATTTTCGACCCGAAATTGCGCAGACAGAGATAACACAGTTCCGATTTAGGAGGATCGAATGGCTAGTAAAAAAACCGATGTCAGCCGTAGAAAGTTTTTGCAGAGGAGCGCCGCCTTGGGTGTCGGGGCAGCGGTATGGCCAGGATTGTTGCGCCGCGCGTCGGCGGCCTCACGAGACCGGATCGTGATCTATCACAGCAGCGTCGCCGATTCGATTCATCCTTATAATCATAGCTCCAGTCCGATTTACGGCAACTGGCAACATGTCATCGAGCCGCTGGTGGAACTGGACTACGATAAGAAAGATTACGTCGGTGTCCTCGCCGAGTCATGGGAGTTCCAGGGCAAGCAATGGGTTTTTAAACTGCGCCAAGGCGTCAAATTTCATAATGGCGCTCCACTGACCTCCAAGGATGTGGCGTTCTCGATTGAGAAGATGCGAGATGAGAAGGGCGGCAGCTTGCAGGCGCCCAACTTCAAGGATGTCACAGAGGTGCAGACGCCGGACGATCAAACTGTCGTGTTCGTGACCAAACAACCATTGGCGATTTTCTTGGATCGCTTGGAAAACCGTTTCATTCTCAGCAAAGTCGCCGG
>JAJONK010000290.1 GCA_021323355.1 Deltaproteobacteria bacterium | reverse complement strand
TGGCTCACCCTTTTGTCCGTACCCCTTCGTCAGCAAGGAGAATTCGTTGGATCGCTAAATGCGCGTCGCATCGAGGCGCGCCCCTTCAATCCGGCGCAGATCAAGCTGCTAGAAACTTTCGCCGACCAGGCCGTAATTGCTATTGAGAACGTCCGACTATTCCAAGAGTTGAAAGAAGCGTTGGAGCAGCAAACTGCCACTAGCGAAATCTTGAGTGTGATTGCCAGCTCGCCGACGGACATTCAGCCAGTGTTGAACGCCGTGGCAACGAATGCTGCTCGATTGTGCGAAGCAACCGATGCACAGATACGCCTCATCGAAGGTGACAAAACGCGCTTAGTGGCATCCTTCGGAGCTGCTCCAGCACTGGAGTTTTCACCGATTATCCCCGGAAGAGTCGGTGGCCGAGCGATTCTTGATCGGAAGACAATACATGTTCACGATCTTTTGGAAGCCTCGAAAACCGAGTTTCCCGATGCCGGGGAGGTTGTGACTGCTACAGGAACACGGACCATTCTTAGTACGCCCATGCTCCGAGAGAGGACTCCCATTGGTGTAATCAACATCAGGCGGACGGAGGTCGGTCCTTTCTCCGAGCAGCAGATCAAGCTCCTTGAGACGTTCGCTGCTCAAGCTGTCATTGCCATTGAGAACGTGCGGCTGTTCAAGGAGATCCAGGCACGCAATGCAGAGCTGCACGAAGCCCTGGAGCATCAGACGGCAACGGCCGAGGTGCTCGGCATCATCAGCCGGTCGCCAACGAACGTGCAGCCGGTTCTCGATGCCATCGTCGAGAGCGCCGCGCGGGTTTGTGGGATCGACGACTTGGTGCTGCGAATTCGCGAGAGTGACAGTCTATTTATACGAGCCCATATCGGTTCCTTAACTCTCGGCCGCGCCGAAATCAGTCTTGACGAACCACAGTACCGCTGGATACACGAGCATGGCGCACTTCACATCCCAGACCTACAGGAGGAGAACGAATTTCCGACGATTGGCCCCGGCCGCGGCTGGCGCTCGTTTCTGGCCGCTCCCCTTCGCCTGAAGGGGGAGCTGATTGGAACGCTGAACGCGCGTCGCATCGAGGTTCGTCCCTTCACCCCGGCGCAGATCAAGCTCCTCGAAACCTTTGCCGATCAAGCCGTGATCGCCATCGAGAACGTGCGCTTGTTCAATGAGCTTAAGGAGTCCCTGGAGCAGCAGACGGCTACAAGTGAGATCCTAGGCGTCATCGCCAGCTCGCCGACGGATGTGCAGCCGGTGCTCGACGCCATCGCCGCAAGCGCAGCGCGATTGTGTGAAGCCAACGACGCGTTGATTGTGCGAATCGAGGACCAATCACTGAAACGAGTCGCAAACTATGGACCTCTCGAAGCGTCGCTCGGCACCGGTCCCCGCAAAATTGACCGGAATTCAGTGCCCGGGCGCGCCATCGTCGATCGCCGTACTGTGCATGTCTCCGACCTAGCTGCGGTACCCGAAGAGGAGCTTTCGGCGAAGTTCGCCAGACGAATCGGCGTACGTAGCCTACTTGCTACTCCGATGATGCGCGAGGATACGCCCATCGGGGCGATCTTCATTCGTCGGACTGAGGTTCGGCCATTCACGGAGAAGCACATCAAGCTGCTGGAAACCTTTGCAGCTCAGGCGGTGATCGCCATTGAGAATGTCCGGTTATTCCAAGAATTACAGGCGAGAACGCAGGAATTGGCGCGGTCTGTGGGTGAACTCAAAGCCTTGGGCGAAGTCGGCCAAACGGTCAGCTCCACATTGGACTTAGAAACCGTACTGACCCGCATCGTTTCCCATGCGGTTCAATTGAGCGGCACCGACGGCGGCGCGATTTATGAATACGACGAGCAGACCGAAGAGTTCCTGCTTCGCGCAACCGACCATATGGAAGAAGAACTGATCAATGCCTTACGCGCCAATCCGCCGCACTTAGGCGATGGATTGGTTGGCCGGGCAGCGTCAAGTCGTGAACCGATACAAATCCCCAATATCCTAGAAGAGCGCACATATGCGCCGCGCATGCGTCAGTTACTGGAATGCTTCGGATTTCGCGCCAGCCTCGCCGTCCCTTTATTACGTGAAGACCGAATCATCGGCGGCTTGGTAGTGCGGCGAAAATCAATCGGCGAGTTTCGCCCCGAAGTGATCGAACTTTTGAAAACCTTCGGCTCTTCCGCGAGATCGAGGACAAGAGCCGCCAGATCGAAGCCGCCAACCGGCACAAGTCCGAATTCTTGGCCAACATGTCGCACGAGCTGCGCACGCCGCTAAATGCGATCATCGGTTTCTCCGAAGTGTTGGGCGAAAGGCTGTTCGGCGAGCTCAATGAAAAACAATCGGAGTACACAGAAGACATCCTTTCCTCTGGCCGCCATCTTTTGTCTCTCATCAATGAGATACTTGATCTATCCAAGGTCGAAGCCGGCCGGATGGAGCTGGAGCTGGCCACGTTCGATCTCCCCTTAGCGATAGACAACGCACGCACCTTTGTGCGCGAGCGCGCCACGAAGCACGGCATCGCCCTCGACGTTGCAGTGGATGAGCGACTGGGCGACTTCCTCGGTGATGAGCGGAAGATCAAGCAGATTCTGCTCAATCTTCTGTCCAATGCAGTGAAGTTTACCCCGGAGGGAGGACGGATCGGAATCAACGCCGTACAGAGTAATGGAGCTGTGGAGATCTCGATAACTGACACCGGCATCGGCATTGCTCTGGAGGATCAGCCAAAGATCTTCGAGGAGTTTCGTCAGGTAGGCTCCGACTATGCGCATAAGACAGAGGGAACGGGACTTGGGTTAACCCTAGCCAAGAAGTTTGTCGAGCTGCATGGGGGCAAAATCTGGGTGACAAGCGAGCCTGGCAAAGGCTCGAGGTTTACTTTTACGCTGCCGGTGACCGCCGCTGCGTAGGTTCGGGATACACCGGCGCAGATTGCCGACGCTAGCTAAAAGCAAGAAATTTGTGGTGTCGTCAGGATCATTCGAGATCTCTTTGGCGGATTGAATTGAATTCTTCACAACCCTGGCTTCCCATAGAACTGAAGCATCGTTCAGTTCAATCCCCCCCGGTTTTTCGCGCTGGTCTGCCGAAATAAGTCGCCGATTGTTAAGTAGATAAGCCGCCGTGCCGGGGCTTTTCGCGGGAAACTTACGTTGACAAAGCTCGGTTACCTGATGGATATTGCGAATGATTTCGACCATTTTGTCCGAGCCGTCCCCGAGATACGCTGACCGGTAATTCTCGCTGCCTACATCGGTTAACTTAATACTTAGGGCGCATTCGATCACAGCATGACGGAGCATCGGCCCATAGAGCCGCAATGGACACGGTGAAAAGTTAATCGATGGCGAATGATGGCCGCGCTTTAGAGCAGCTCGTAGCGGAGCTTGAAAAGCTGCTGCTGGGCACTGGTTTTAATGTCACACCGAATCAAAAGGTATTCGACGAAGAGGGAAACCAAATTGCCGAGTTTGACGTGCAAATCGAGGGGCATGTCGGTTCCACGTCTTTCAAGTGGTTGATCGAGTGCCGTGATCGACCATCCGAAGGCCCGGCACCCAGCTCCTGGATACAGCATCTCGCAGGTCGCAAGCAGCTATTTCAGTTCGACAAAGTGATCGCTGTTTCAACTACGGGCTTTTCGCCTGCGGCGAAGCAGGCCGCCGAGACCTTGAACATCTCTTTGCGCGGCGTTGCGAATGTGGAGCAAATCTCACTGGAGTTCGGGACAATTGAGTTTAGGCTAAGGGCATTGAAAGTGTCAGTCCGGGATTTCGCCGATTATGATTTTCCCGGAAGCGCACGGGACGAAGTACTCCAACTCGGCTCCGCAATCGCGGAGCCGGAGATTCGGTACGTCGGCGAACCTGACTTCCTTACGCTTCACCAATTTATCTTACGCGAACTTTTACAGAACCCAAACGTCAAAGAACCGGCTTCAGATCAGTCAAAGATGTACACGTACGAACAGCATGGCGACATGGAACTGCGGGTTGGTAGGCGGCTCTTGCCACTTCGCGGCCTTATCGCACCAATAACAGCGCATTACTCCTACCACCCGACAACAGCCCTTTCGGTAAAATCGTATGCTGAAGACGGGAGAGTGATTGGTGAGGAAGTGGCGCTTTCGACGGAGACTGATGCCGAAATTGTCAGAACGACAGTGCTAGTGACCAAAAGGAATGGCGACGTCCTCGTCGTGCAGAACACATCGCATGAGGTCATCCGTAAATGAGCATGCGCTCGTGTCTCGTGGCGCATCAGGTTGTGCATTCACGATCCGGAACCGCTCCCGAAGAAGCGGATCAAGCTGGCGCGGATATCTTTTGTGCTTGAACTCAGCAGCATTAGCCGCGCAGCTTACCCTACGATTGAACTGAATTCTCCTTCAACTCGATCTTTATTACGATCAAATTGCAGCCTCATTGAGTTCACTCACAGGTCAGTTTCGAAGCTTAACTCATGCCTGCCGACAAATTCGGCGCGTGGGCCTCAGCTAAGCGTTTGGGTAAGCGGACGATATTGCGCCGGTGAACTTAGACAGCCTTGCTTCACGCTTCGGTTTTTTCGAGCTGTGGCTGACATCGCGCCGCCCGAACAACACAGAAGCTCACAAATAGATGAGGCTCCCGACTGGGACAACCATCGTTCAGCCGACGAACAGCGTGTACTGCGCGCCGTTTAAATTGGCGAGGGGCTTGGGAAACAGCAAGCGACGATCGGGCGCCAGCACTCGTTGGGCGATCTCCCAGTTGACCGGCGGCAACGGATTCAAGCCGCGAATCTGCTCCAAGGTGAAATAGCCGGCGTGATCGACTTCGTGGTTGTCAGCGGTGGGTTCGCCGCTCACCGGCCGCAGCAAGAGGATGATGTATACGCCGTTTCCCGAGTCCGGATCATAGCGACTCCGCAAGCCCAATACGGCTTCGACTTCGGCCTCAACTCCCGCCTCTTCCTGAACCTCGCGGACAACCGCCTGTTCGATGGTTTCATCGGGTTCGATGAAGCCGCCGGGCAATTGCCAGTTGCCGCGGCCATGACGCGAAGCGCGCCGCACCAGCAACAGCTCGCCGTCACGCACCACCGCGCCGCCCACACCGATGTTATAGCCCAGATTGTAGCGTTCAGGAATTGGCATAACGTACGTGATCCTATTCAGCTGTAATGAACAACCTCACAGCAAGCTTCCGGGGTACTTGAGGCCTTTGGATAACTTTCCCTCAAATTATCACCCCCGAATGTTTTAAGCGGGGTCCAGTCCGAAATTCGCCTGGATTCCCGCTAAAAGCATGCGGGAACGACGGACTCTAGCAGAGTCACTAACACCACTGCGCAGCACGCTGGCCGCAAATGAGCGATAGAGGTTTAATCACGACTCCAGATGAAACAAACGGACGGCGTTCTTCCAGCGAATCAGCTCTTTATCTTCTTCTGAGATATCCGGGTGTTTTCTCAGCAACTCGACGTCTTGGAATTTCATCCTTCCGCCGGGATCGTCATGGGGATAGTCAGTGGCGAAGAGGAAGCGTTCAGCGCCGAGGAAGTCGATGGCTTCGGCAAGCTCCGGTTCTTCGGTCTCAATCGTGAAGAAAAAATTATTCTTGAAATAATAACTCGCCGGCTGTTTGTTTTTTTCAAGGAACTCGCTTGCGGGCAAGATCGCGCGCGCCCGGCGAAGCTTCTCGCCTGTTTTTGACAAATTGCCGTTGCCCAGCGGCGCTTCCTGATCGTCATAATCCACTGGCGGCGCTTCGAGAATTTTATCGAGACGCTCGACCAGAGGCTTGATAAACGCGGTACCCGCTTCAGTGTAAATGAACTGCAGTTTGGGACAGGCGTCCAACAAACCGCTGGTAAACAATGAAACCAAGCTCATGTGCCCTTCCTGCGGCGCGAAGACGTAAAGCCCGTCTCTCTGGAACGGCAGCAAGTTACTGAGGCGATGGCCATGCTGAACGTTGTGCAGGTAGAGCGGCATGTCCAGCTCCTCGGCTCTTCGGAAGAACGGCCAGAGCTCGCGCCGACTTCCGAGCGGCTCGCCATACGGATGGTCTTTGACGGGAAAAATCTTATCGACGACAGCGGTCGTGAACCCATGCTCTTTGGCCCATTCCAGCTCGCGAATTGATCCAGCAACGTCCTGCAGCGCCACCAGCGCGACACCGAGAATCCTGCCGCGATACTTTTCCATGATCCGCAGCATCGACTCGTTGTGCGAACGGGCCATCCGCCCGGCCAGTTCGGGTTCTATCACGTAGGACCACCAGCCGGAAAATTGCGGCAATACGAAGTGCCGTTCGATGCCGAGACGCTCATCGTAGTCGCTCATGCGCGCTTCCACATCCCACAAGCTTCTGAACATGGCGCCCGACCCGGGTGCGCCGAGCGGGCTGGTCCCGGGCACTTGAGGCGCATTGCCGGGAAACTCGACATCGGCGTACAGCCCGTTGTCGCCGAATATTAGTATCGGTTTGCGCGAGCCGAAGCGGCCGCCAACACTGTCAAAAGCGTCCTTGGGCATCAGATGACTATCGCAATCGATTATCACTATCACTCCTCACATTAGGAAATTAGCAGGATGCTGAAAAAAGCCTCTTGCGGGCTGCTCAAAAAGATCCAGATGCGAGGCGCGCGAAAATCGACGAGCGG
>JAJONK010000289.1 GCA_021323355.1 Deltaproteobacteria bacterium | reverse complement strand
AAACAATTTTCAGTATCTGCACGATCTCGAAGCCCGGCTAAGAAAGCTCACTCATAATGAAGACGAACAGCGTCTGTTTATCGCTTCGGCGCCGGATCGAGTAGACAGTTGGGCGCTGCCGATGGACGGCGGCATCGAGCGTCATGCGCTCGAACGGATTATTCAGGAAATGGTCAAGAGAGGCAGGTTGGAACGTCCCATCCCAGTCCAGGAAGTATTCAAAGACGATGCTGTGAGTGACGCTTATCGCGAGGTCAGCACCCGGGGAGAACTGAAACCGGCATTCGATAAGGCCATGGCGGCGGTTGAGAAATATGGATTCTGATTAGCGACGGTGGGCCGCTGCAATGCAGACTGCCAAGGTTGGAGCGGTGATGGAAGCTTATCTTCTTCATTCTCGAATGCTGGGAGGCAGGGATCGCGAAAGATATGGCCCTCTAAGTGTCTGCGGATGACAATTGCTATAATTTTCATTGCGAAAGTAGAAAGAAATCTTTCTTGAGCTTTCCTGATTACTGCCGATGCGGTCACAAGGACAAACAAGAAAGGTCTCCGGCCGTCGAACTAACCAATCTTCGTGTTGGTCGTGCGCTTCGTCGTGAACCTTTACTTTTCTTTACCCGTCTCACTCAGCACTGACTGCAACAGAGTGAAATTGAAAACACGCTGTGCCGGGATGTCTTTGTCTATCTTCACTTCGTTTTTGTGAAAGCTGATGATTCGATCCTGTGCGGCGGGCGACAAAATGCCGTCTTCCGTATAGGCTTTCACCGACGCGCGATAGACCGCGAGCGCGTCCTCGTCGGGGACTTTGCTGAACCGGGCAAACATCTTTACCGCCTCTTTCTCATTCCTTCGGTACCAGTGTAATGTTTTCAGAGTGCCGGCAAGAAACCGCCGCACAAAGTCGGGCCGTTCCGCGAGCATTTTTTCCGTCACTGCGACACCGCCGCTCGCGTATTCAAAATGTTCACCATAGGATGCCAGCTCATTGAAGCCCATCTTGTTGGCGCGGGTTCGCTCCGGCGCATTGACTACAGTGGCGGCGACCGCGCCACTGCCCAGGGCGGCAAGCCGGCCTTCTAAAGGTATGACTTGAATGGTCACGTCACGCTGGGGATCAATTCCGCTTTTGCTAAGCAGCTCCCGGGTCATGTGACCGCTGGCGCCGCCGATGGTCTGGATTGCGACAGTTTTTCCCTTAACCTCTTTAAGCGTCTTGATTTCCGGCGCGCCATACAGCCAGAATTGCGGCTTGTTGTCGAAGACCATCATGATCTTGAGTCCGACACCCCGCATGATCGCAGTCGTGGTGGCGCCCAGAATCTGGCTAAAGTCGAAGCTCCCGCCGATCAACCCCTGCACACCGATCTGGGGCTGCGCCATGATCGTCAGCGTATCGAGACCGTTCTCTTTATAAAATCCTTTGTCGATTCCCGCCACGAATAGGAACGCATTTGGACTGCCGATGCCGGTGCGGTGCACCTTTGCCGTCTCCGCCTTCGCGGCCGGAATTGACCCTAGACAGATCCATAAGAAGATCGCAAGAAAATTAACTACCACTGTTTCCGTCCTCACCAGCAAGGTTTGATAAAAAGTTTGTGATCGAATCGAGATTGCAGGCGTCGGAACTCCTTCACCGATAGTCTTGGATCTGGTCGCGAGAAATTATTCTTGGCCATTGAAGTCCGAGCGCGCCAGCGTTTTCCACTGTTTCGTCGGCCGTCCCTCAGATAACGCCCGCAGCTCTCGTTCCCAGATTTTTCGAAAAAGTATCACCACAATGTCGTTGCGCCCCAGATGAAAGTTGGTTTGATCCGCGATCGCCCCCTGCCCCACTTGCGCAACGTAGTCTTCGATCCTAGTGAGCTCGTAGTTATCCGCGCCGGTCAAATTCTTGATCTTCGCTTTGCCCTGGAGAACTCTCTTCCCCAGTTCTACATGGCTGGGTCCATCCGGCTCTGTCTCCGACGAGAATTCCCGGAATTTCTTCTTCGCATCTTCACCTTCGAGATGGACAATATCGACTCCCAGGCCCAAACAGCGGTCGTTGTCGATGGGCACGCGCCATAGAAACCGATCGACGGAACCTTCCTTTAGTTCATTTGCGATGGCTCCTTTGATGCGCAGCGGATGTCTCAGATGATTCATATTCGGCATGAGAATGTAACGCGCTTGGCTTTTGCCTACGGCTAACTTCCGCGTCAATTTAATGCCGACATCGTTTTCCTCCGCGATCAGCTGATCGGGAACGACGACGTCGATGCCGATTCTGCTTCGGGATTCACGGTGCGTAAACGGCACATGAACGGGATCGCCCAGGTTGTCGAGGCGGTTGAAGTAATTGCACGGCCATTCTTCGCTCAGCAGCACGTCGATAATGCCGCCTGCATCAAGATCAGAGTAGCGAGGCAATGCGGGAACGGCGCCGTCGCCAAGAAAGGCGAATATAAGCCCGAGATACTCTTCCGTTGGATAGCTGCGAATCTTGATCTTCGATTTGAAGGACGCGTCTTCCCCGGGTTGCTCGACGCACTGGCCCGAGGAGTCATATTTCCAGCCATGATAGAAACAACGAATACAATCATCCTCTACCCAGCCCGCGGAGAGCTGCGTGCCGCGATGCGCGCAGCGAAACGCGACCACGTGCGGCGCGCCGGATTGCCCCCGGTAAAGGGTGAAATCTTCGCTCATGATCCGCAGCGGCATGGCTTCGCCGGCTGGCAAATCCTTGGCTCGATAGAGGGGTTGCCAAAACGAGCGTAGATAACGTCCGGCGAGACTGCCGGGCTCGGTGCGGTAAAGATCTACAGAATTTTCACTGCCCATCAATCATTCCTTTTTTTCATTCCTTTTTTGGCATTCCTTTGTGGGTTCTTTTGTGTACAAGTACTTTACTTCTTGTAACCGACGACTTTCGCTAACAGCTGTTGCGTCAGAGCCGTGCCCGGAAGAGAAACACCAAGATCGTTGGCGCACTCGAGCGCCACGGACAATGTTTTATAAAAACCCTCCCACTGATGACGCAGCGCTTCCGGAGACCGAGACACCCGCTCAATGCGCTCGAACCAATGATCTGCCATGTAGCTTTGCCCGGCGCTGTGATGAATCGCCTGTTGCAACAATTTCACATCTAAACCGGTTTTTTCGGCTATGGAAATCCCCTCGAACATCGCCAGCATGTTGATACAGACAAGAATCTGATTGATGATCTTCGCCGTGGTGCCGGCGCCTACATCGCCCAAATGAAGAATCTCTGTTCCCGAACTGGCAAATACTTCGCGAGATTTGTCAAACGAATCTTTTGAGCCGCCGACCATGTAACAGAGTTTTTTTTCATAAGCGCCGGCTTCTCCGCCGCTGATCGGCGCGTCGACAATGATAAGGTTTCTGTCCGAGGCGCTCTCCGCCAGCGCACGTAGCGTTCTCGGTAAGACGGTGCTATGAACGGCGATCATTGTCCCCGGCTTGGCGCCCGTGAGAACGCCCGCTTCGCCAAAGCACACGGCGTCAACTTGCGCATCATCGAGCACGGCTATTTCCACGAGCTCGCCATGCTCGGCGGCTTCTTTCGCCGACCGAGCAATCTTCGCCCCCAATTTATTCAGCTCCCGGAGCGGTTCCTCGCGAACGTCATAAACCATCAAATCGAACCCGGCATTGGCGATATGGATCGCCATCGGCTTTCCCATAATGCCCAGACCGATGAATCCGACTCTGCGAATCACTTGCTTCGTCTTCCTGAAACCTAAAGGCTATTCTGCAGGATGCTTCGAGCTAGGAACATACAATAGCCTGCAAGCCGGCGCGATTACAGCACCCATTGGAGTTCGGTGGAACAACTCCTATGACGGCAACGTTATGTCTTAAATGCGCCAATTGCCCTTTCGAAAAGCAAAATTCACCAGCAAAAGTAACGTAAAAAGCGGATGTGCCTTGACTGGCATTACCTTAACATTGGCCTGGGAGAGGATTGCTGTTCTAAACATACCGGCGCTAATCGCTACCCGTGGTCCACACCAGCACGGAGTTCGCATTTTTCCCTTGAGACTCTCAAGCGGTAAGAGAAGGCGTAGCGCTCCTCATCGCCTAAGCCGAAAAAAAAGCCGAGACCTCGTCAGACGTCTCGGCTTTTACAGGAGTCATCGCATATATGATTTCTACGCTTTGAATTGGATGAAACGGCGCCGGGACTTCGATCCTCGAGCTTCACCGCGGCGGCAGCGGACCGTGTTCGGCCATCTTCTTATACAGGCCGATCACCTCAGGATCGCGCGGCAATTCTCGAATTGAGGTCTCGACTTCCTCTCCGGTCAGCGGCGACGGTTCGCCGCCCATGAGCTTTTTAAACTCGCCGCTGAAACCTGGATCCTTAAAGGCGCTAGCCATCGCGGCGCGTAAAATCTTCACGGTAGCTTCAGGTGTTCCCGGAGGCAGCACATAGGGCCAGCGCGGATACATAAAGGCGCGGAATAGATTCACCA
>JAJONK010000288.1 GCA_021323355.1 Deltaproteobacteria bacterium | reverse complement strand
GTGACGGCTTAGTTTGTTGGGCGCGCGGAAATCGTAAAGGTGATCGATAGAGGTTCTGACAAACTTGCTGTATCGGTTGCTGCAAAGTTTCATTCAAATGTCAGACGCTGGGAGGATTCAAAACTATCTCGGATGATCTTGCCATGCGAATGCCGTGAAGAATGCCAAGCCGACGGGACTAAGTGTATCTCCGTTCTCGCTGGACAGGTTCGGCTATATCGACGCGCTGTATCGATGAAGCAAGTGCGTTCAAGCCGTTTCAAACAGTTCAAATCGTTAAAAACGTTTCGGAGGTCGTGAAACCGGCGGATATTGAAAGCTCGAACCCATTGTAAAACAGGCTTTCAGCAGGAAATAGATTCCTATGTACACTTACGAAATTGTCATTATTACGGTTTTCCTTGCCGAACGGCAGATGTTTGGCGGGCAGATTGTCAACGCCGATCAGATCGAGAATTATCCGGGCTTCCCGGACGGTGTTTTGGGTGCTGACTTGGTGTCGCAAGTGCGCATGCAAGCGCTAAAGCTCGGCGCAAAGATGCAATACTTGGAAATGACCGGCATTAAGATCGAGGGAGACGGGTTCCAGTTGGCTACGGCGGAGGAACCGATTCAAGCCAAGACCGTGATCGTTGCGACAGGGGGCAATCACCGGGTTCTCGGAATCAAGGGAGAAGCCGAATTCGAAGGCCGGGGCGTTTCCCGCTGTGCTACTTGCGACGGTGCATTCTTCCGGGACCAGCCTGTGGCAGTCGTTGGCGGCGGTGATACCGCTCTCGATGAAGCCTTGTATCTTTCGAAGATTGCCTCACGGGTCACCATCATCCTTCAAGGGGCAACGCCTATCGCCAGCGAAACTCTATTGCGCCGCGCGCGAGAGAATCCGAAGATCGAGTTTGTCGCAAATGCGACGCTTGAAGAAATTTCCGGTAACCATTCGATCGAATCACTACGCTTGGGTGATGGAACTCATGTCCCGGTTGCCGGCGTATTTGTCGCCATTGGGTTCGAACCTGAGACGAGTCTTTTGAAGAATCTCGTGGAGCTGGACCCGATCGGGCATGCGCCGGTGGACATTCATATGCAGACCACCGTGCCTGGACTCTTCGCCGTCGGATCGGCGCGGCAAGGAAATGCCGGACAACTTGCAAGCGCGGCTGGGGATGGCGTTACCGCAGCGGTGGCGGCGCACCGGTACCTTACGAATATTTGAATTGAGCCGGATCAGTTATTGCTCCGCGGCTGCTTATCTATTCCAACTCCACTTAGGCGGGCTGCCTGCGACTATCGTCATAGAATTTTAGAATCGATAACGACTAGTAATTTCGTATCCACCCGGTAATTAGGTTCGTTGCTTCTTTAAGCATCATCAAATCTAAAATGCAGCGATGTGTGGGAAGCGGCCGGCGATCATTAACTGCGCGATCCCTCGGATCCGGTCGATGTTTGTCCATCCCGATGATTCGACCTAACGGTTGCGGCGCATGGATGACTTGCATATAACGGACGAACAACTGAAAAATTCTTTACGCGAGTTCTTGTATGAGAGTCTCACAAACACACCTGGTCACTTAGGAGGATGCAGTCCAATGGCAATGCTCAAGATGCTTGACCCAAGAGCCACTGTAAATCCCGAAGAGCGGCCTCTGATGCGGGGGTTGGATTCGCTGAAAGGAAAGGTGATTGGCATTATCGACAATGGCCAATCAAATTCCACGGCGATGTTTCAAGAATTGGCGAAGTTGATGCGGGAAAAATTTCAAACAGCGGAAGTAGTTTTTAAGACGAAGCCTTCGCATATGCAGGGAGCGCCCAGACCGATTATAGAGGAATTTGTCAGCCGGTGTGATGCGGTGATCACCGGTCTGGGAGCTTGAGGGTCGTGCACGTCGTGGAGTGTCCACGACGCCATCGAGCTACAAAAAAAAGGAAAGCCGACAGTTACTCTGTGTCAATCGATTTTCATGGAGCTGGCCAAGACCGAAGCGAAGTTCTTTGGGCTCGCTACGCTTCCATTGGTGGAAATTCCCCATCATCCAAGCGGCGGCGCCAGGGCCGGCGAGCATCGCGCCGATGCCGAAGGAGCGGTGGATTTGGTGCGCCAGCGGCTAACGTTGGGATTTAGCACTTTGCGCAGTTAAGTTATCGAGGTCGTGCCGAGAATTTTGAACAACCAACTGTTTTGAGCGATTCCTTTCCCCCCTGCGGGGAAAGGCAAGGATAGGGGGTATGAACCCAACATGCTCGAGAGCGCGCCAATTGCGGCGCAACCTAACCGATGTCGAGCGGTTACTATGGCGGAGGCTTCGTTTCTGGCAAGTGGATGGTTATAAATTTCGGCGCCAACAGCCGCTGGGGAATTACATCGTCGATTTCGTGTGTCTGCAAAAGAGACTCATCATAGAATTGGACGGCGGACAGCACGCTCAAGAAGTGAATCATGATGCTGAACGTGACGCTTGGCTGCACGCTCAAGGTTTTACCGTTCTGAGATTTTGGAACAACGATGTGCTCAAGAACATCGACGGAGTAATGGAGATGATTGTGAAAAGCCTACAAAGCACCCCCTACCTCAATCCTTCCCCGCAAGGGGGAAGGACGAAGATGCGGTCAAAAAAATTCCGATTGCATATTCGGTAAGCACATATTCAGTTGGAGTTCTGCTCATGATCAATTTCACCTCACCCGTCATTGAAGTCGAAGACAGTTGGGAAGCGGCCAACGATTGGTTCTGCCGTGAAAAGCTGAGCGATGGTTTACCGATCGTACCGCCAACACCGGAGCGGGTGACGAGAATGCTCGAGGGCGCCGGCCGTGATCCGCAGGAAGTGGTCGGCCTCATCCCACCAAAGTGGGCGCCGGCAAGCATAGAAAAGCTGGCCATCAACGCCGTTATGGCCGGATGCCTGCCGGAATACTTGCCGGTGATTATTGCCGCTGTCGAAGCAATCTGCGAGCCTCGGTTCAACCTCTACGGCGTACAGGCAACCACCGGGTACGTAGGTCCGGCGCTGCTTCTCAACGGTCCGATCAGGACCACGCTTAACGTCAATTGCGACTCCGGCGTGTTCGGCCCTGGTTTTCGAGCGAACGCGACCATCGGCCGCGCGATTCGCTTGATACTCATCACGGTCGGCGGAGGTTATCCCGGCGACACCGATCGCTCGACCTTCGGTTGGCCGGGTAAGTACACCATGTGCTTCGGTGAAAATCAGGAGAAAAGCCCCTGGGAGCCGTATCACGTGGAAATGGGGTTCAAGCCTGATGACAGCACCGTGACCGTTTTCGGCATCAATGGTTTCCTGCCGATTCACACTGCCGGCAATCGCGGCGAGCAGGCGCTCTCCTCATTGGCCGAAGTCCTAAAGATGCACCATGGCGTGAGCCATCTCGATGTCGGCAGCTTCGGAGGCGGAACGCCGCTCATCGGCCTCGGCATCGAAGACGCGGAGATCATGGCTCGGGACGGCATCACCAAGAAGCAAGTTAAGGATTATCTCTGGGAGCATGCGTCGTTGAAATTTACTGAAGTTCCCGCACGGCGCAAGGCACATAAAAGTGATGATGAGCTGCTGCGCGAATCGCCAAACGTCACGCCGGACGGGGTCGTTCACCTGTCGACCAAAGCCGAAGATATTATGATCGTGGTGCTCGGCGGCAAGCACCGCCATTCCGTCTTCCTGCCGATGTGGACCGGCCGGAATACTTTATCGGTAATTAAACCGATTCGATGATAACGGGCCCGGGAGCGACGGAGCAGCTCGCGGCTTATATTCAAGAGACCGCCGATTTCATCTATATAGCATAGCCAATGCGACGGTGGACACACTATAACCCCGAAGTATATCGACCCTGCTTATCGGCATCAGGCACTCGCGAAACTGGGCAAGAGCTAAACGGAGGACCGTAGCGATGAATCGAAAAACATCCGTATGCGCCATAACTGTTTTTTTTCTTTGCATCGGTTGGCGTGCCATGGCGCAGGACAAAGTTAGAATGGGGTTGAGCTCGGTGAGCGGTTTGCACACCGCTGTGTGGGTGGCTGAAACAAAAGGACTCTTTCGCAAACATGGCATCGATCCTGAAGTGATCGTCACCGGCCAGGGTGGGACCGCCGGCATCAGTGCGCTCATCGCCAACGACGTGCAGATGGTGAATTCAGCCGGCGATGTCTTGGTCGCAGCTTCGTTGCGCGGCGGCGATACGGTCATGGTCGCCAGTGTTGTCAACAAAGGACTGCAACGGCTTATTACCAAGCCGGACATAATGACGCCCGCGGAGCTGAAGGGAAAGCGGGTTGGCGTCACTCGCATCGGCGCGGTTTCCCATTCGGTTCTGCTCATGATGCTGCAGCGTTGGAAGATGAGCGTGAATGATGTCCAGGTCCTTCAACTCGGTTCCTCGCCGAGTATGCTGGCGAGCCTCGACAAGGGAGGTATCGAAGGAGCCGTGGTGACGATTCCTTCGATGTTCGTCGCCGAAGATCGCGGCTATAGAGTGTTGCTCGACATGGCGGATACGGATATTTACTACCTGCACACGATGGTCGCGACAACGCGCCAATACATCAAGAACAATCGCGACAAAGTGGTGCGATTTCTCAAGGGTTACGTCGAAGGAATTGCGTTCGTCAAGCATAACAAGCAGGAGAGTTTGGACATCGTCAAGAAGAAACTTCGCATCGGTCCCGAGCAGGAAAAAAACCTGGAACGCTCCATAGATCTGTTAATCGCGAAATACTACGAGTCTGTGCCATATCCGTCATTGCGCGGCGTGGAAACGGTGCTCGGCTTCATCGAAAAGGACAATAACGGTGCTCGGCTTCATCGAAAAGGACAATCCGAAAGCCAAAGGCGCGGACCCTAAAATGTTTGTCGATGATAGCCTGCTGCGCGAGATCGAGGCGAGCGGCTTCGTAAAAACACTTTACCAACGTTAGGCTACTTGATATGGAGCGGAAAACAGCGTCACCTGAACAACACAAAAGATCAACGAGAGAACATAAGGAGGAAAGAACAATGGCAGAAGTAAAGGATTTCAAAACCGTCAAAGTTGAAAAGGACCAGGGCATTGCCTGGGTCATTCTTAATCGTCCCGAGAAGCGCAATGCGATGAATCCCCAGCTGCACTACGACATGCTCGAGGCGCTTACCGAACTGGAAGTCGACAAAGACAGCAAAGTCGTCGTCATCACCGGCGCTGGTCCGAGCTGGTGCGCCGGTCAGGACCTGCGCGAATATTTCAGGGGCACCGATACCGACCCGGTGGAAAGGCGAAAAGCCAGCTGGGCCTCTCAGGAGTGGCGCTGGCGCCGGCTATTTACCTTTCCGAAACCCACCATTGCGATGGTCAACGGCTTTTGTTTCGGCGGCGCGTTTACGCCATTGATCGCCTGTGATTTCGCGATTGCCGCCGAGGATGCGATCTTTGGACTAAGCGAAATCAACTGGGGGATTTTCCCCGGCGGGCTGGTGAGCCGAGTGCTAGCCGACGCCATGTGCTACCGAGATGCGATGTGGTACATCATGACGGGCGATCCGTTTGACGGAAAAAAAGCTGCGGAATTGAAGCTGATCAATTACGCCGTGCCGAAGGAACAACTGCGCGACGAGACTGTCAAGCTTGCCAAAAAGCTGATGGAAAAAAATCCCCAGGTGCTCAGAGCCGCCAAGGAAGTTTTCAAGTACTGCCGGACCATGGACTACAACCAGGCAGAAGAATATATGAGTGCCAAAGGCACTGATGAAACAGTTCCTGGATGAGAAGACCTATCGGCCGGGGCTGGGCGCTTACAACCGCGAGGCCAAGTAGGTTCGAATTTTCAAATAGGTCTGAAGTAATCGGATTTGGACGGGGTTGGCTAAGCCCCGTCCAAATCCCGAAAGAAGTGACACGGAGCCAAGGTGGACTTCAATTTACCCGAAGAGTTGCAGCTCTTAAAAGAGACCGTTCGCAAATTCGTCGACAGAGAGCTGATTCCGTTGGAGCGCGAGTGCCGGCCTGAGGGCGAGGACATGCCGGAACAATACATCAAACCGCTCCAGGAGAAAGCGAAGGCTATCGGTCTTTGGCTATTGGACGTGCCGCCTGAGTACGGCGGCGCGGGCCTCGATCTGATGAGCCGTTGCGTCATCATGGAAGAGGTCGCGCGCACGGTTGCGATTCCGTTTCGCTATGCGCCGATCTTTGGCCCGGAAGTCCGGCCGGTGCTGTTTCATTGTAACGAGGAACAAAAGGAACGTTTTCTTTACCCGGTGATACACGGCGAGAAGCGCGTTTGCTTCGCGCAAACCGAACCCGACGCCGGTAGCGATCCGGCAGGCATGAAAACCCGCGCCGTCAAGAATGGCGATCACTACATTATCAATGGCACAAAACGTTTCATCACCGGCGCCAAGTCGGCGGATTACGCTCAGGTGATCGCTGTGACCGATCCGGAAAAAGGCGCGCGTGGCGGCGTAACCTGTTTCATCGTCGATATGAAGGCGCCAGGCGTCACGTTGGAGCGCCTGTGGCCAACGATGATGGGCGACACGCCCGGACAGATTCTCTTCGAAGATGTGCGCGTGCCGGCGGCGAACATCATCGGCGGCGAGGGCCAGGGCTTTGCGATCGCCCAGGGCTGGATACAAGAGGGACGCATTCGCGGCCACGGCGCACGTCCAGTCGGCATCGCCAGCCGCGCGCTGGATATGATGATCGAATATTCCAAGGTGCGCACCACTTTCGGCCGCCCGCTGGCTGACCGGCAGGCGATTCAGTTTATGATTGCGGATTCGGCGATGGAGCTGCACGCTTGTCGGCTGATGGTCTATGAGTGTGCCTGGCGTCATGACCGCGGCGAGGATGTCCGGCAATTATCTTACATGACCAAAATCATGTGCGCCGAAATGGCCAGCCGGGTGGTCGACCGATCGATTCAAGTGCATGGCGGATTAGGGCTGATGCGGGATCTGCCGCTCGAGTGGTGGTATCGCCAGGTTCGCAGTATCCGCATTACCGAAGGAACTCCGGAAGTTTTGCGTTGGCGTTTGGCCCAGCACATCATCAAGAATCACAAATCCTGACAGATTGCTGAAAAGGCTCATATGCTTCGTTACCCTCGATCGACTCGCTCCAACGTACTGAAATGTACGTCTCCGCTCACCGACTTAGCGCGCCTCGCATTTGAGATCTTTTGAGCAGTCTGTAGGGAAAATTTCAGAGATTATCGATGAGTAATACGACTACGTCAGCGGCGCTACTGCCGGGATTTCGAGTGCTGGATCTGACATCTTCCATGGGCGCGCTATGCGGTAAATTGCTCGGCGATATGGGCATGGACGTCATCAAAATCGAACCCCCGCAAGGCGACTCGGCCCGCTCCGAGCCGCCCTTTGCCAAGGGCCATGCGCACCGCGAAGGCAGTCTTCGTTTCGCTTATCTCAACGCCGGCAA
>JAJONK010000287.1 GCA_021323355.1 Deltaproteobacteria bacterium | reverse complement strand
TTGAATGTGTTTATCTCAATGAAAAAAATGTCCGAAGGAGATCCCGGTCGCGCCGCCGCCGCGGTTTTGACATGGGATTGGTGTAAGAATGTCTTCGTCGTCGACGAGGACATCGATGTTTACAATCCGACCGAAATTCTCTGGGCGCTGGCGACACGAGTTCAACCCCACCGCCAGGTTTCGATCATCGGCGAAATCATGCGCGCCAGTCTCATCGATCCATCATTGGACAACCCGCACAAAACTTCGGCGATGATCGTCGATGCGACCCGCCCGCTGGACCGGCCGTTCTCGCCGGTCTCCAAGTGTCCGGACGAGGCTCTCGCCAGAATCCGCCTCGAAGAATATGTGCCAGGGGAGATTCTGCAGCATATTCCCATAGACCGCACCACTTACTGGGCGTGATCGAAGCGATCACGCCGTTCAGTCGTTCAACGGTTCAACAGTTCAAGGTCAGAGTTGCTGAAATTCCAATCGCTTCAATCTTCCTGATATTCAAAATTCGAATGTAAAGCGCCAAGCCGTTCCAGGTATCTTAACCATCGGAACGTATGGAACAGCTGGAATGATTGAACCTGCAGTGGCCTCTGACGTTGAACTATTGAACCTTTGAACCATTGAACGGTAGTAGTATAAGAATCCGTGGAGGTTGATAATGCGTCTTCGAATAAGTTTCACCATTGCGCTGCTACTTATAGCTTCATACGGCCAAGCGGCTACGCAGACGGTTATTTCGTACGCTAGTTTCAATGAACGAACCGCGGGCGCTCTTCTAGTCGCCGAAGACCAGGGGTTTTTCCGCAAACAGGATCTGGACGCGCGCCTTGTGTATGTCCGCGCGGGGAACGTTGCGCTTTCGGCGTTAGCCGCAGGTGAGTCGCAATTTTATTTCGGTTCCGGCACGGGCGTTACGCTTGGTGCGGTGGCCGGCGGCTTGGACGGTGTATTCGTTGCCGGCTTGGTCAATCGGCTTACCGGTACGTTCGTCGTTCATCCGCAGATCAAAACTCCCGCACAGTTGAAAGGCCGGAACATCGGTGTCCAAAGCATCGGCGGCGGCATCTGGATGATTACGATGCTGGTGTTGGATCACTGGGGCATCGAGCCCAAACGTGATGGAATCAACCTGAGAATCGTCGGCGATGAAGCGGTTCTAGCGCAGGCGCTGGCCACCAACCTGATCGAGGGTACTTACTTGGGCTATACCTTCGGAGCGCTCATGAAGCGTCAGGGATTCAATGTGCTCGCCGATCTTGCCAGCTTGAAGATTCCCTATCAAAGCACCGGCGTCTTCGTGCGGCGGAGCTTTCTCAAATCGTCACCGGAAACGGTTGAAAAGGTGCTTCGAGCCATGACCCAGGCTACGGCATACATCGAGAAGCCGGAAAACAAGACCAGTGTCATGACCAGTCTCCATAAAGGACTGCGCTTGGCGCGCTTCCAGGATGCGGAAGAAGGCTATGAGCTCATGCGGACGCTTTATGAGCGGCGCATTTATCCGAACGCCGACGGCATCCGCAATGCCATCCGCTTGCTCGGAACCAGCAACGAGAAAATTCGCCAGCTCAAAGCCGAAGACTTGGTCGACGATCGGCTCGTCCGCAAGCTAGAGAAAGAAGGTGCCTTTGAACGTTCGCGGTAGACCGATGCGGCTAGATCTCGCCGAGTTTCCGGTGAAACAGATTCACCTAGGAAAAAGGTTTCATTATGACGGCGGGATTGTGGAAGTGGATCAGCGAGCCTTGACCGATCTAATGTTGGAGGACCGACGCATCGAAGATGCGTCCCTGGAGGTGGTTCATCCAGGCGAGAAAGTCCGGGTGACAGGAATTCGCGACATCGTCGAGCCGCGGGTGAAAGTGGGTTGCCAGGGTCAGGTGTTTCCGGGCTCGTTAAACCCGGTAGAGCATGTCGGTGAGGGTACAACCCATCGTCTCTCCGGTATGGCGGTGATAGCCACTGCTGCCTACGAGGGGACGGTCCGCGCCGGTCTCGCGGTGCAGAGAAGCGCGCTTCTGGATATGTGGGGACCGGGCGCGGCTGCTTCGCGGTTTAGTTCGCTGCTCGGGCTGGTGCTGGTGATGCGCCTTAAAGAAACGCTGTCCGATCTCGACGCGCATCAGGCGATTCAAGGCGCGGAGCTGAAGGTAGCGCAGCGACTTGGCGAACTCACCGTCGGCCACAACGCCGAAAACACCGAAGCCTTCGATTTAAGCGATACGTGGCCGGACTTGCCGGCGGTCGTGTTGATTCAAGGTTGTCTCACGGATAGCCATAACGTTCACTCGGGCGTGAGTTACTATGGCTTGCCGATTCGCGATTCACTGGCGACATTTGTGCACCCTAACGAACTACTCGACGGCGCGATCACCGTAACCGCTACTCGAGCTGTCGGCCATTTCCCGATTACTTGGGACTGGCAAAATCATCCGTTGGCACTGGGATTGTGCCGCCAGCACGGCAAACAGATTAATTTTCTCGGCGTGATCCTAGAACGCATTCAATTCGACACTTTCCTGGGGAAGGAGGTGGCGGCGCATAGCGCATCCCAGCTGGCAGCGACCCTCGGGGCCGCCGGCGCGCTGGTTGCGTGGATTGGTTCCGGCAATGCATTCGTTGAATTGATGCTGACCATTCGCGCTTGCGAACAGCGCGGCATCAAAACCGTGCTGATCACCTACGAGTTCGGTGGCAAGGACGGTGTCGATTCACCGTTGCTTTATTATCTGCCGCAGGCTGATGCGGTAGTCAGCAGTGGCAGCAGAGATCGTTGGCTCGAACTTTCCGCGCCCGAGCGTGTGGTCGGCCCTTATAAGGAATTTTCGATTTTGACTTACCCCGGAGCGCCGGTTGTCCCAGCCATGGGGAAAATAACCCTGGATGCGCGCGACATGTTGATCGGCGGCGTCGACAATTGGGGAAGTCAAAGCTGGCGATGCGATGCTTACTGAAACGGGTTATCGCAGTTCAATCGCCGCAAGCATCAAGCGGGGAGTAAACAGTATCTATTCCTGCGGATTTTGGCTGAAGCCTCTACGAATGAATTTTGAATCATACTGGTTCGATCATATTAGGTGAGTGAAAGGCAGGTACGACGGTGCGTAAAATGATAAAGGTCCTCGGAGTTTTAACGTTATGCCAGTCATTGCTGTTCATTCTTATGGCAGGCAGTAGCGGCGCAGCGACTATGTCAGAGGTGACGGCGAAAGTCAGCACGCTAAATCCTCAGGACAAACAAAGTTTTCTCGTCAAGGGAGCTCAAAAGGAAGGCGAGCTGGTTTATTATGGAACTATTTTGGTCAATGAATTTAGCGAGCTCGGCAAGGCTTTCAATGCGCGCTATCCATTCTTGAATCTAAAACACTACTACGCGCCACGCGAGGGAATTCTTAACCGCTCGCTCACCGAGGCGCGTGCCGGCAGCCATGCCGTGGACGCGATCCAGGTCGATTCGAGCTACGGTTACCAGCTCATCAATGAATATTTAGTCCATACTTACGCCTTGGCCGCTCGGGATCGATTCTATGATGGGACCTATGATCCGAGCGGCTCGTGGCACAGCATGTATTATTTGACCACCGCGTTGGTTTACAACACAACTTTGGTCAAGCCCGAGTCGGTGCCGCAAACTTATGACGCGCTTCTCGATCCGTCGTGGAAAGGCAAACTGCTGTTCGACCCCGAAGCCGGCTACATTCTGGCAGCGATGGAGCAGGCATGGGGACGGGAGAAGTCGGTGGACTATCTGACGAAGCTGCGCAAGCAGGATCTCAGCTTCAGGCGCGGCGGCGCTTTGACCACTCAGGTGGTGAGTTCAGGCGAGTATCCCATCGGCATCGCTATCAATGGCGAAACCTCCGCGGCCATTCGCGATAAGGGAGCGCCGTTGGGATTCAAAGTATTAGCGCCGAAGATCGTAAAGCCCGAGGGTTTGTTTCTTGCCAGGAACTCGCCGCATCCGCATGCGGCATTGCTTTTCGCCGATTGGGTACTTTCGGAAGAAGGGCAAACAGTGTTGGCAGGCAAACTCGGGAAAGGGGTTGCGATGAAGGGAGTGCGCAGCAAATTTCAGGAATTTCAACTTCAGCCTGACTACGTGGTAACTCCCAAGCTCGGACCTAATCTCAAAGCCTACGTCGAGGAATTTGCCAAGATAGTCGGTGCGCGATAGCTGTCTTTAACGACTTGCAGACGCCGAATAGGTAATCCAGGCATGAAACTCGATCTCGCCGAATTTCCGGTCAAGCATTTATGCCTGGGCGGGCGTTTCGCATACCGGAACGGCACGTTGGATATGGACGAAGCGGAATTGGTGGATCTGGTGCTCCAGGATCCGCGCATTACTGGCATTCGCGATATCGTCGAGCCGCGCTATAAGGTTTCGGGAAACGGCCAGGTCTTTCCTGGCGTTCTCGGGCCGGTTGCGGATGTGGGAGAGGGGACGACGCACCGGCTTTCGGGAATGACGGTGATTGCGGCGGCGGCGTACGAAGGCACCATCCGCGCCGGCACCACCGTGCAGCGCAGCGCCATTTTAGATATGACGGGAGCCGCAGCAGAGATCTCGCGCTTCAGCGCTCACGCGCATCTGGTGGTGAGCTTTCGCCTCGCCTCGGGCCTGGGAGAATTGGATGCGCATACCGCGATTCAATTGGCCGAATACAAAGTCGCCCGGCGGCTGGCGCAAGTAACAGTTGAACTCTCGTCTGAATCGGTTCGCAGCTTCGATCTGAGCGCGGAAACTCCCGGCCTGCCCAGAGTGATGCTGGTCCAAGGCTGTATTACCGATCCGCAGCATGTTCACTCGGGAGTTGGCTACTATGGCCTGTCGCTGCGCCAATCGATGGCGACCTTCCTCCATCCCAATGAGCTCTTTGACGGCGCAATCACGGTGGACACCACTCGTTCAGGCCGCGGATACTATCCAACTACGTGGGACTGGCAGAATCATCCGCTGGTGCTGCGGCTGTACGAAGCCCATGGAAAAGATCTCAACTTTGCCGGCGTGATTTTGCAGCGCATCCGTTTCGAGACTGCGCACGGGAAAGAAGTCGGCGCGCAGAATGCTGCGCGTCTGGCGAAAATGTTTCGCGCCGACGGAGCGCTGCTGACCTGGATCGGCGGCGGCAATGCTTTCGTCGACGTCATGTTGACCGTGCAGGCGTGCGAGCGTAACGGAATTAAAACCGTGTTGGTGACCTATGAACATGGCGGCAAGGAAGGCCGCGATAGCCCGCTGCTTTTCTATTTGCCGGAAGCCGATGGCGTGGTCACGACCGGCAGCTTGGATCGCGCCGTCGAGCTGCCGGCGATGGACAAAGTAATCGGTCCGTACGAGGAGATCAAAGTATTGTCCTATCCCGGCGTGCCCGCGAGTCCGGCGCGTGGCGCTCTCTCGCTGGAAGGAAGGGATGTGATCATCGGTGGAGCCGACATTTGGGGCGAGCAAGGATGGGTATGCAGGGATTATTAACGGGCTGCTCAGATTATAAAGATAAAAGCGGAAATCGAAAGCAGAATTCAATTGTTTTCAGCTTTCATAATTCATCTTTTCCAAAACTGTTCGAGCAGCGCTCTGGCTATCGATGAATACGTGAAGATGATACGGTGCTTCTATCCAACGCATAGCGAAGGAGGATTTCTCGATGACCACAATCGTCCATGTCGTTAATCAGTTCTTTGCCGGGTTTGGAGGCGAAGAGAAGGCGGGCATGTCCGTCGGCGTGATCGAAGAGGCCGCCGGCGCGGCGCGCGGGCTGCAGTCGCAGCTCGGCGCTGAAACTAAGGTCGCATGCACGATCTATTATGGCGACAACTACTTTCACGATCATAGTGAGGAAGCCATCAAGGCAATCCTCGAAGCGGTTCGCTCTCAAGGGGCGCAAGCGCTAGTCGCCGGTCCGGCGTTTAATTCCGGGCGTTACGGCATGAGCTGCATCGAGATTTGTCACGCCATTGCCACGATCCTGGAAATTCCCTGCGTCACCGCAATGCACGAAGAAAATCCCGCCATCGGCACTTATCGCGACCTGGCCGATCCTCGGGTTTTCTGTTTACCGACAACAGAGACCGCCGCCGGCATGACCGAGGCGCTCAAGGCGCTGGCGAAATTTGTCTCTCGGCTAGCTCGAGGCGAGACCATCGGGCCGGCGTTGCAGGAAGGTTACTTTAGCCGCGGTATCCGGCGTTTGGAAAAAACCGATCGGAGCGGCGCCGATCGCGCCATCGATATGTTGCTGAAAAAGATCAATCACGAGCCCTTCACTACTGAAGTGCCGATGGAGGCCTGGGACGATATTGCGCCGGCTCCGCCTCTCGATAATTTAAAAGCCCGCAACATTGCCGTCATCACGACCAGCGGCGTCGTCCCCTGGGGCAATCCGGATCGGTTCAAAACCTACCGCAACACCCACTGGCGTAAATACAATATCGCCGAGCTCAAAGAGCTCGAACCGGGAAAATGGGAAGCTGTTCACGGCGGCTATAATGTCGCCTACATGAACAAGAATCCGCACTATGGCGTGCCGCTGGATGCGCTTCGGTCGTTAGAATCGGAAGGGGTGATCGGCGCCGGCAAACTGTATCCGGCCTATTACGTTATTCCAGGCAATCAGGGCTCCCCCGCGGTGATGCGCCGCGTCGGCCAGGAAATTGCCGCCGATCTGAAGAAGGACAATGTCGAGGGCGTGCTCTTTGTCGCCACGTGAGGGACTTGTAGTCGCAGCGGCGCTGTGATGAGCAAAGAACTCGAGAAGGCGGGACTTCCCGTAGCCCTGGTAAGTGCGATGTATCCGGTGGCCGAGCAGGTGCGAGCCAACCGCATCGTAAAAGGCGTCAGCATACCTCATCCTTGCGGCGATCCGAGCCTGCCGCAAGATCTCGATGCGCGGCTGCGGCGCGAGATCGTTCAGACTGCGTTGAAAGCGCTCGAATCCGAAGTCACGGGACCGACGCTATTTACCCCGAATATGGCGGTGAGCGGGTAAGCAAGTATGCGACTCGAACTGGCTGAT
>JAJONK010000286.1 GCA_021323355.1 Deltaproteobacteria bacterium | reverse complement strand
GCCTTCGACATCGGCAATCCCGGAGGGACGCAGCGGAGAAACCGTTGTGCCGGTTTTCCCCAGCCACTTCCGATCGGTCTCGGGCGGCGAAGCGTAGCCCTCACCCGCGGCAAGCCCGGTCTGTAGGATCAGCCGCTTGCCGAATGGCAATCGCGGTAGAAAGCGCAACAGCACTAGACTTCCAATCAAGGCGAGCAGCAGAGAAAAAATAACTCGACTCACGGCTTTGAGTATAAAATCCCACGTCGCGCCGCCGCCGATGAGACTCAGACTCAGGCCCGAAAGCAGCGCAGCTATGCCCAGGACTCCGGCCACACCGAAGCCGGGAATTATAAAGATCTCAGCTGCGAGCAGGACAACGCCGGAAAGCACGAGCAGGATCTCCTCCCAGCCGGCGAGCTGGACCAGCCAGTGTCCCCAGAAAAAAAGCGCCAGGCTGCCAATACCGAGAACCCCCGGCACGCCGAAGCCCGGCGTTCGAATTTCCAAGATAATCCCGAGCATACCGATGGTGATGAGAAGCGAGCTGACAATCGGATGGGTGAGAAAGCGAACAAAGTTCTCCGCCCAGTTGGGAGATGCGCGCCGCACCTCGGCCCCCGCAAGCCCCACCTGGCTCAGGACCTCCACCATGGTGTCGGCGCGAAACTCCGCAATCTTGTGCTTCAGCGCCTCGTCGGTGGTGAGGGTTAAGAGCTTTCCTTTTTCAATCAGATCAGGGATCTCCACGTCGGCGTCCACCATGGCTTCGGCGATCAGCGGGGGGCGCTTGCGCGCTTCTGCGGTGGCGCGAAACTCTTTTCTTACATAGGAAACGGTTTTTTCCTCCACCGGCTGCGCCGGTGCGCCGGGCTGCCCCATTTGCACCGGAGTTGCGGCGCCAATCGTTCCTCCGTTGCCGATGACGATCTTCTCGGTCGCGAGCGCAATGAGCGCGCCGGCGGATATCGCTCGCTTGTTTATAAAAGCTACAGTGGGAACCTTGGCATTGAGCAGCGCATCGCGTATGACAACCGCCGCATCCACCCTTCCGCCGAAAGTATTGATCTCGAGAATAACCGCTGCTGCGCCTGCATCGGTGGCCTCGCGCAGGACGCGGTCAACAAACGGCGCCAGCCCAAGGTCGATCATGCCCTCGATGGGCGCGACGTAAACTATTGGGGTTTTCTGGGCGAACGCTGTCCCACCCAGGTTCAACGAAATCAGCAGGCTGAAACAAAGAAGCGCCCTTCTCCAGGCGCATGTGGCTTTAGCGCTGCTCATGATTTACTTCGTCCATCGTCATACAAAGTTCCGCGCTGTACGGACAGGACCTGCACCAACCATGTATAGTTCTAGGCGCCGAGGCGGTTTTGAGAGCGGCTGCTCGCGCCATTTCAGTCCGAGAACACCATACCAGTCTTTTCACTCGGATTACCATGTTCTTATGGTTTCCGCACGTCAGCGTCAGCTCTGGGAAGCATGCGGTATGGATTCCCAAACCTCAGGGGGAACTCTTTATCAGGAAAAGGAAAACTTACCTCTACGAGACCGGAGTCGACTGGACAGGGCAAAGGGTAGAAACTTCGCGGTGACAAACAAGCTGCGACTTCGCCGATGGCGTTTGGGGCGGGCAGGAAACTGGTCGCCTGAGTATCGCCTGGACGGCAGTGCCACGATTGATTACGCCACAGCCGTTGGAGCAAGTCGGTACCGGTCTTGTGGCATCGATTATAGCGGCGGCGGTCAATTTTTTAGTTGCCCGCCATTTCTCAGCGGCAGCAAACAGTATCGCTCCATCAGACGCCCATCACCTGATGACCGATGTCTGGACTTCGGCCGGTGTGGTTGCCGGAATCGCGATTGTCGCCCTGACCGGCTGGACGCGTCTTGATCCGATGATCGCGCTGTGTGTCGCCGTCAATATTTTATTGACGGGAGTGCGACTGCTGCGCCGGTCGTTGCTTGGACTTTTAGACACGGCTTTGGGTCATACCGAGCAAGAACTTATAAAAGGAATCCTCAGCCGATATGCCAGTCAGGATCTTTACTATCATGCGCTGCGCACGCGTCAGGCGGGAGTGCGGTCGTTCATTTCCTTCCATGCGCTCGTGCCGGGAGAATGGAGCGTTCAGCGTGGGCATGATCTGATCGTACGAGTAGAGCGCGATATACGCGCCGCGGTTCCCGGCGCACCGGTCTTCACTCACCTCGAGCCGATCAATGATCCGGCAGCTTGGCAGGACTTGACTCTTGATCGAAGAGACGACGTAATACGCAGCAAAGGCTATTAGAGCCACAGTCGAGTGATTAGGATATCACTTAATGAAAGCGCGAAGTGTTTCAGAAGCCTAGATTGGGTCCCATACAACCGGAGAAAACCTTATGCCTGATTGGTTGTGGTTCGTCGCTTTTTTCGTCGTCTACATTGTGCTGATGCGCTGGGTGCTTCCTTATCTGGGGGTGCGAACTTGAATGGCTGAGGGCGTCGAGTCTCGACGCACTAGCAACAAAGAGCAACGCACAGCGGAAAAGTGACATGCCGGGAAGCATAGAGATCAATGGAAATTAGCTTCAAGCCGATCGGAGTCGTTCATACCCGAGGCAGTTATGTCGACGTCAAAGAGAACGGTGAGCAAGAAGGAGAATAGGGAGTTTATCCGGAGTTTGAGCCCGGTCTCCACGCTGTCCGGCTGGTTCCGAGGGATTGAAGGCGAAGAATAAATGTTGCAGTGTTCGCGAAATGCCCTCGCGCAAAAACTACATAGTGTGGAAATTCCGGACAGTAGTCGGTCACCTGGCAACAGTTCATGCGAGGGTTGCCCGGTGTTCCTCTCGCGCTGCCTTCCAGACTTCCCGCGCGGCGTCTGAGTTCATCGCCGCGATGCATATTCCCACGATAAGATCGGGCCATGCGGAAACGGCGTAAGCTGTAATAAATCCTGCCCCGATAATCGCGACGTTTGCCAGAGCATCATTTCTGGCTGAGAGAAATGCCGCCCGCGTAAGGCTCCCCGCTGTGCGTACGGAAACGCGCCAGCATGAGCGCGCATAGTAGGTTGATTGCTAAGGCGCCAGCTCCAGCGAGTGACAAGGGAACATACGCAGGTGGCATTGGAGCCACGAATTTCTGCCACGCCATCCAAAGCGTAGCGAGACCGGGTATGAGCAGGATCCCGGCAAGGGCCATGCCTATGCGAGCCCGGCTGGTTGCGCTCCAACCAAGCGCTATGGCGATTAGGGAATTGACTAAGGCATCTTCTAAAAAGTCGATGCTATCGGCAAGAAGCGAGACCGAGCCGATCGCGAGGGCAATCGCAAACTCGACACCGAAATATGCAGGTTCAGGAGAGCAACGATTATGACGACTTTGCGCAGATTCAAACGTTTCCGGATGCTATACTGTTCCTGCAACGATGTGACGATACAGCGCCATTGGCAGATTCAAACTGGTCCGCCGCCAGGGAATCCGTGAGCTTGACGGTCAGAGCCACTCAACTGTACAGGCGTATGAGAGTCATTCATTGAACGATTCGGCATGGGGGATTGACGAACCCACGCCGGCTCTACAAGTAGCGGTTTTGTTCATAAAAAGAGTGAGAGGGCTGACTTGTATGCTAAGAGTTTTTCTCGTTGGATCCGGAGGATTCCTTGGAACGATACTCCGTTACGCTGTCGGCGGCTGGGTTCATGACCTGTTGGACAACACGTCGTTTCCCTATGGGACATTAGTGGTCAACGCTGCGGGTTGTTTGTTGATAGGTTTGCTCTCAGGAATTGCGGAAAGTCGTTCCGTACTCGGCCCTGAGGCCCGATTATTTCTTTTTATCGGCGTGCTTGGGGGATTCACGACCTTCTCCTCGTTTGCATACGAAACCTTCTCGCTCGCCCGCGATACTGAAAATCTGGCTGCCGTTGTTAACATAGTTGCTCAGCTTATCCTTGGACTCATGGGCGTGTGGTTTGGCAATATCTTAGCGCGCCTCGTGTGAGGTGAATATGGTTCTTCCCAAAGAGGGCTCTTTGCTGCGGATCTTTATTGGCGAAAGCGACAAGCACGAAGGTATGGCTCTTTACGAATGGATTGTACGGAAAGCAAGGGAACAGGGACTGGCTGGAGCAACCGTTCTACGCGGGTTGGAAGGGTTTGGCGCTCATAGCCGGGTTCATACAGCAAAGATTCTACGCTTATCGACTGATCTGCCGATTGTTGTCGAGATCGTCGACAGCTTAGAAAAAGTCGAAGCGTTTCTTCCTGCCGTCGATGGCGCTATTCGAGAGGGATTGGCGACCCTGGAGAGAGTTCAAATTCGTCTCTACAGAAGCGGCACGGAGCAGACCGGCTCCTAACCGCCGTCGCGGAACCAGGAGCACACCGATTACAGCCAGAACTGCAACCGCCGCTCCGAAGAGAAACGGTGCCTATGGGCCGTACCAGTCTCACAAAAGCGCGGTGATAAGACTCGCGGCAACGCCGCGACCTCCCAGGCGGCGATTGTGGAAGAAGTGGAGCGGCGGATGATTAGGGAAGCTCTAGCTCGCTCCGGCGGTATTCAGACGCGCGGCGTCGAACTCCTCGGCATCAGCGAGCGCGGCCTGCGCTACAAGCTAAACAAGTACGGGTTGTGTATACGGATTCCGATTCTCGATAATGTCGCTCCTGATTTGTGACTCCTTTGGGTACAATTTTCCTCTAGCGGGTGGCGGAGCTGCCGGGAGCCGCGTGACTTGACAATAGCGGTCTAGTGAGGCGGGTTCGTGATTAATTGTTCGTGGCTGTACGCGGAAGCTGAATCTAAATGACCCCTCAAAACGGGACGTGCAGATCGTGAACGGACGTCGTTACTTCCATCTTGCGGATTGGCCAGCGTACAGTTGGAAAGATTTATGGAGGTTCTCTTATGTTTCCTCCACGAAATAGGATATCACAGTGTGTCTACCTAGTTGGCCTTGACGTTGTTCCCACAGTTATGGTTTGTAACGAGATTTTCGCGTTATCCTTGGTGCTCCGGAAGTGATGAAACCGACATTGCTATGGATGATCTGATCGAAATCATTGTGGCGGACGTGAGGCC
>JAJONK010000285.1 GCA_021323355.1 Deltaproteobacteria bacterium | reverse complement strand
TTGAGCGTGAGCTTTCATGGCGATGCCTTCAAAGGCGTCGATGTCGTCGCCGCGCTCGACGTCATCGACTGGACGCGCGGCTCGCACAAGCTCAACACTCAGACCCGCGAGATCAGCGTAGTGACCGCGCCGGATTGCAAATGGATCGACGTCGGCTTTGCCGATATCGAGATCAGCAAGTGGGCGACCGACTACAACAAGCACCACAACTGGGATCTTCGGGTGCTCGGCGACAGCGCGCTCTCGCTGCCGGCATTGACGACTGCTTGTCGAAAACGAATTGACGGCAACAAGTCACTAACGGCAAAGATCGACGAGCGCAAAAAGGCCATCGGCGAGAGACACGCGCGCCAATGGCAAAAGTGGCAGGAACAGGTCAAGGAGGAGTGGCACGAGCGCCCTATGACCGAATCGCGATTGGCGCATGAGGTGTGGCAAGTGATCCAGAACGAGGACTGGGTGCTCACCGCCAACACCCTAAAGGAGTGGGTCCATAAAGTATGGAACTTCGACAGGTCGTATCGCCACGTCGGCCGCGAGCTTGGCACCGGCACTCAGATCGGCATGTCGATCGGTGTTGCTCTGGCGCACAAGGGCTCGGGCAAACTCGTCATCGACCTGCAACCTGACGGCGACTTGATGTTCGATCTTGGCGCGCTCTGGATGCCGATCAAGTATCAGATTCCAATGCTGATCGTTATGTATAACAACCGCGCCTATTACAACGACTGGGCGCATCAGATTCACATGGCGCATCAACGCGGCACCGATCCCGCGCGCGCCTATATCGGCATGGATCTCGAAGGCCCGCCGCCCGATTTCGCGCATATGGCGCCGCGGCGAGAACGCGTAAAACGAGACCCTCACCACGAAGGACACAAAGTGCACGGAGGGAAGAATTCATAAGTAAGAAATTCTTCGTGACCTTCGTGCACTTCGTGGTGCAATAGACTTAATCCGATCCAAGGAGGAAACTTTCATGGCAAAGCCTGCTCCGAAATTAGCGACAATCAAAAAATCGGACAAACGATGGCAGTCCGACGTTATCGTCGACATGATCAAGCGGTACGATTTCGAGTACATCGCACTCAATCCCGGCGCCAGCTACCGTGGGCTACACGACTCGCTGGTCAACTACGGTGAGAACGACCCGCCGATGCTGCTTTGCCAGCACGAAAAAATTGCCGTGCAAATCGCCCACGGCTACGCCCGCGTCAAGGGTAAGCCGATGATCGCCATCGCTCACAATTTAGTCGGATTGCTCCACACACCTATGGGCGTTTACTATGCCTACCTAGATCGCGCTCCGGTCTTCATCATAGGCGCCACAGGGCCGTTGGCGGAGCCCAAGCGTCGACCTTTTATTGATTGGATACACACCGCCAACGTTCAAGGGGAAGCGATTCGTAATTTCGTCAAGTGGGATTACCAGCCGAGCACTGTGGATGGCGTGCCGGGCGCCTTCGCGCGAGCCTACTCGGTCATGATGAGCGCGCGCCAGGGGCCGGTTTATATGTGTTACGACGCCGGTCTTCAGGAAGCGCAGTTGGATCACGACGTCGAGATGCCGCCGCCCGGAGCGATTGACGTGCCTACGGCGCCGTCAGCCGATCCGGGGGCGCTCGAGAAAGCCGCCGACACTTTAGCCGCCGCTAATCGAGTGGCGATTATCGCCGATTTTGCTGCCCGCCCGCCGCACGGCTGGAATCATATCGTCGAACTAGCGGAAACATTGGGCGCCTCCGTATGGGATGTGGGCTCCAGGCTTAACTTCCCGAGCAATCATCCACTCAATCTCACCATGGATCCTGAAGGTTGCTATAAAGATGTCGACGTCGTTCTAACGCTCGACATCGCCGACTTCGAAAAGCCGACTCATACACGTGACATCTCGACTCGTACCGTTATTAGCAAGGTCCAGGAGAAGGCGACCTGGATCGATATCGGTTTTACTGACATCGAAATCAGTAAGTGGTCGATGGATTATGCGCGCCCGTTCTATGCGCAACAGCGCATGATCGCCGACCCGGTCACCACGGTGCCGCTTTTGACCAAGCTTCTCAAGGCGCGTATCGGCAATACCAAAGGACTTAATGAAAAGATTGCCAGGCGCAAAGAAGAGATCGGCAAACGCCACGCTGAAAACCGCGCCAAGTGGAGCAAGCAGGCGCAAGAGCATTGGGATGCCAAGCCCATGACTGTGCCGCGTTTGGCGCTCGAAGTATGGGATGCGATCAAAGGCGAAGACTGGGTTTTGACTACCGGAGATTTGGGCAGCTGGGGAAAGAAGCTTTGGGATTTTGACCGGCCATATCGTCATGGCGGCCGTGAGCTCGGCACAGGCACGCAAATCGGCCTGTCGCTCGGCGTGGCGCTAGCGAACAAGGGGACGGGGCGGCTGGTGGTCGATTTGCAACCCGATGGCGATCTGATGTTCGATGCCGGAGCGCTGTGGATCGCCGCCAAATACAAGATTCCGATGCTCATCGTCATGTTCAACAATCGCGCCTACTATAACGATTGGAACCATCAAATTGTCATGGCGAAAAATCGCGGCACGGATCCATCGCGGGCGCATATTGGCATGGATCTTTATGATCCTGATCCTGACTTTGCTGGTCTTGCGCGTTCAATGGGCTGGTATGCTGAAGGACCGTTCGAAACCGGCGATGATCTTAAGCCCGCTCTGAAACGGGCCATCGAACAGGTCAAACAAGGTAAGCCCGCGCTGATCGATGCGGTGTGCGATCGGCGCAATCACGGCTAAGCTTTACATCAAATCACTCGCGCCGATCTTGGCGCGGGTGACCTAATAGATAATGCGAGCGACACTGTATCGAGTTAACGTTTTACATTAGAAAAATGTTGACAGATACACCGTTGATAAGGTAACTATTTGACCCAGATGAACTCGCCGCTTGCCTGTTTATCCTAGCAATACGCAAACAGCATCATGTCGTCGTTACGGAGGGAACACATGAAAGGTTTTTGGGTCGCATGCGCAGCGATCATAGTGGCTACGCTAACATCGTATTCTGCCCTGGGGGCCGAGAGGTCGCCAGCGTACAATTGGACGGGATTTTATATCGGCGTCAATGGCGGCGGCGGCTGGGGTCACTCGCGTCATGATTTCGAGGCGGCGGGTACGACAACGGGAGACTATCGGATCTCAGGCGGCACCGCAGGCGGCACGCTCGGAGCCAATCTACAGGTTGGCGGGCTCCTCCTCGGCGTTGAAGGAGATATGAATTGGTCCGATATTGGCGGCAGCGATTCCTGCCCGAATCCCAATTTTACCTGTCGAACGCGAAGTAAGTGGCTTGCCACTACTCGAGGCCGTGTTGGGTATGCGTTCGATCGGTTCCTGCCCTATATCACTACGGGCGCAGCTTTCGGTAGGATTCGCGCACAAATCCCTGATTTTGGAAGTGAAAGGGAAACCGAAGTAGGTTGGACAGCAGGCGGTGGATTGGAAGCGGGGATAGTCGGTGGGCTTAGTGCTAAGCTGGAATATCTCTATGTTGATTTCGGCACGTTTAATTGCGGGTTTGCTTGCACCGATACTCTGGTGGATAAGGTTAAATTCAACACGCATATGTTTCGTGTCGGGCTGAATTATCGCTTCTGACCCGTGATGGATTGGTTTTCGAATGCAATGCAGGTTTGAATCACCGCCGCGCGGCTGTTCATATCAACCGTGTTCCACTGAGCAATGGGAGATTTCTAACTGCCTCTTTAGGTTCGGTCACCGCGCCCAGCCACACGAGCTACCCCGGATTTAAAGGTTGGGTTCAGCAGGAATAACGAAACTAAAAGCAAGAGTTTTGTTGTTTGCGCTGGAACGGTAATTGGGTCGTTACCCCTCGATCAGCACGCATGAACTGACGATGCTAAAACATTGAGGATGCTCGCCAGCGGTTATACTGATCAATACCCGTCATCCTGATCCGTCATGACTCGATCATCGTGAAACAAAGTTCTTAAGACCTGGCGTGATCATGTTGAAGTTGTCGCTCCGAGCAATGATCATTGCGGGCGCTCTGTTTAAAGCCGCTAGCTTTCTGTTCGTCTCATTAATGAATCTCGTTTTTCGTCCTTACGGCGGGGCCTACCTCGCGTTGTTAACCTCAATCTATCCCGGCTACGATCCAGTCAGCGGGCCCCTAGGAATTCTCCTCGGAACTTTCTATTCGCTCATCGCCGGAGCGCTTGCCGGTCTGCTCTTTGGTTGGATTTATAATATCTTTGCGCCAAAGATCTAAGTAGCGATCCTGAGTCATTGCCGAGAAAGTCTGCAGCGGTCATTGCGCCGAAGTTGTGCGCAACGTTGTTCTCCGTCGGACGGCTCCATCCACTCGTGCCGGGATTCATTCCAGAGTTCGAGCGTTCAATGATAGCAGTCGTTTGAAGCTGTTCCACAACGTTCGTTAATCCCATGCGGTCAATTCCATCCGCATGGTGTCAAACGGCATCAATTCCCGCTCTCGGCGAGCATGGAAAAGTCCCACCCGGTCACTCATCTTCTCGCTTATTCATTGCGGCGGAAACGAACCTCGAGAATCGCCGTTGGCAGGCCATGGAAATATCAATAATCGTGAGAGGCGACAGACAGGTTTCCAAGTGTCTGGGTGAATTCACATGGATTTAAAGATTAAGTTACTCGAATTATTCGAGGGGATCGTGCTGCCTGATCGTCATCGCCCAGGGAATAATCGACAGTGAAGCATTGAAACGGGTGTTTATGACTTCAAGAAATCACTCGGCCACTTCTCCATTGCAAGGTGTTCATCGATCTCGAAGAGGAAAGCCTCGCGGCCGAGCTACAGCTCTTCACGCAATTGCCGGTCAACTAGAGCTTCATTCTAGAACTAATGCTACTAAGATGGCCATCGTTTCCTCGGAGTCCGACCATTGCGGGCGGCTGCAGCTGCTGCGTGATTCGCTCTGTAGCCGCGGCTTCAGAGTGGCGGTGTTTGATAACACCACAAGTGCCGCGCTTCGCTAAGCGAAGAGACGTAGCGCCACGTGTAGCGTTCCGACAGGTAATCTCTTTGAAAATTTCTCATCCAATGATCATTGCCGGGCTCTGTCAACTCATCGGCTTTCTTTGCGCTGGTCTAGAATTTCCGGCCGGATAATTTCTGACGATCAATGCCCAATTCGTTATGGTCTAATCGCCTGGGTATCGCATGAACAACTTTGATGGCGGCTCGATCCCTATCAAAACAGCTGTTAAATCCGGAGGAAGAGTGGATTGGTTATTTCAAACGACTGACTCGTTGTCCTATGTGTTTTTACGTTTTGGCTTGGCGGTGACGTTTTTTTTTCACGGCACCCAGCATGCATTCGGCTGGCACGGGGGCAAAGGCATCAAAGATCAGGTTGCTAACTGGCGCAACAAGTATCACATTCCTGTTGCCATTGGCATGTTCGGCACCTTCGTCGAACTATTTACCGTGGTCTCGATGGCGCTTGGTTTCTTAGTCCGGCCGGCAGCCTTCTTTCTGGCGATCTTCATCGCGACGGCCATGTTCAAAAGCCATTGGGGCCACGGTTTTTTTCTGCAGCAAAAAGGCGGTGGAAGCGGCATCGAATATACCCTTGCGCTGCTGCTCATGGCGCTGGCGCTTCTGTTTGGCGGCGCCGGGGCGTTCTCGATCGACCGGATGATCAGCCGCTAGAATCCCTCCGGCCCTACTAAGAGCTGTGCCATGCTAGCGCAACTCTTTCGTAAAATTTATTAAGTAGTAAATCGATAATTAATTAGCTGATCATTGAAAGGAGAGCCACGGGATGGAAATAGGCGGAAGAAAGAGCGATCTCTCACGACGTGATTTGGTGACAACCACGGCAACCGCAGATGACGGGGATGAGAGCTTCGGACCCGGCACCTTGGGCGCCAGCTACGGGAAATTGCCGCAGAGCTGGGATTTTGAAGCCGACGTAATCGTGATCGGTTCGGGAGCGGCCGGTCTTCCCGCCGCAATCCGAGCGGTTGAAGAGGGCGCTTCAGTGATCGTGGTCGAAGCCAATTACGACGTCGGCGGCCACGCCATCTTGAGCGGCGGCAATGTTCCGCTCGGCGGCGGCACCAGCGCCCAGAGAAAATTCGGCATCGAGGATTCTCCTGACGTGGTCTTTAGCGATCTGACCGACTGGTCGATTGTGCAGCCGAATGGTTGGCCGGATTACCGCTACAACGATCGTGAGGTGATGCGCGCTTTTGCTGATCACTGCGCGCCGACTTATGAGTTTCTTGTCGCCAATGGCGTGGAGTTCAAGGACATCGCGCCGGACAACCAAGGGGCGCATACCACCGGCAACTCGGCGCCGCGCGAAAATCATACTTTCTGGAAGAAGGGCGCGGGGCCCGAAAGCCCCAATGCCCGCCCGGGAACCGGTCTCATCCGGCCACTCGAGGCAAGCGCGCGCAAGAAGGGCGTAAAGTTCCTGTTGAACTATAAGATGACAAGCTTGATCCGTGAGACGCAAGGTGCGCGGCGGGTGGTCGGGATGGCAGCCTACTACCGGCCCCGGATTATGCCAGGTGAGTCGAAGCCGCTGAAAAGCTTCCGCACCGATGGCACTATCGACAGTACCAAGCCCAACGTGAACATTCGCGCCAAGAAGGGGATCGTCGTCGCCACGGGCGGGATGACCAGTAATCTGCATTTCCGCCGCATGTTCGACCCGCGT
>JAJONK010000008.1 GCA_021323355.1 Deltaproteobacteria bacterium | reverse complement strand
CATTGGCGGTTTAGCAAACAAGATCAAAAACGCACATGTGAATAGAGCGCAGGAAAAGATCGTGAAGGATATATTGTAACTGCCCATGCGATCGTGAAGAAAGCCGAAGAAAGGCGCACCGCTAGCCGCGAATAGATGAGAAAAGAATAGCGACAGTCCGCGCACCTTTCCTAGAGACGCTCGGCCGAAGAAATTAGCCCAGATCACTTCACGCAGAACAAAGCTCCCGGCCAATCCGGTGCCATAGAGAAAAAACCCTAGGTAAACGAGACGAATATCAACGCTAACTATGGCGATCACCAGTCCTACTCCCTGGATCAAGAACTGGATGCAGGATACCTTCCTAAGATCGAATCTGTCGGCGAGTACACCCCAAACGAGCGTAGAGCCGAGTTGAGTTAGCGCTATTGTGCTCATAAAAGAAGCCGCGATCAGCGGCGAGTAGCCGATATCTGTGACATAAGAAAAGATGTGCAGATTGAGACCGGCGATGCCGACGCTGGCGATACCGAAGGTGACTACGAGAAGCCAAAAGACCGGCAATCGCACAACCTCCGACCGGCTCCATGAGGTTTCACGGAACAGACTTCTTGGTCGGGCATTCGACGGCCTCTGACCGTTAGCTGGCAATAGTTCAGAGCTTTGACCCGGCGCTGCTCCGTCCGGCTGAAGCCCCATGTCTTCGGGGCGTCTACGTACAAAGATCAGCGCCGGCGCCACAACCAGAATAGGCGCGATGATGCCGAATACCGCCCAGGTGCCGCGCCAACCGACTAGGACAAACAACGATGCCGCGATCAGCGGTATGCCGAGCTTGGCAATGCCGGTTCCCAAGTTGGCGATGCCCATGGCGCGTCCGCGGTTGCGCACGAACCACTGAGCGATGGTGACGTTGATGACCAAGGAGCCCAGTAAAGCTTCGCCGGCAATTACAAGCGAGCAGCGCACCAGAACAAATTGCCAGAAACTATGCACGAGGCTGGAAAGCAACAAGCCCGTCCCCTCCATCAGTACTCCAACGACGAGGATGCCCCGTCCGCCGTGCCGATCGAGCCATGGGCCCAGGAGCGGCACGATCATAGCGGCGATGCCGATCTCGAAAGTGCGGATCAACGAAAATGCGCCGCGTGTAACTCCTAACTCCTCAGTGATCGGCTTGAGAAAAATGCTCAACGTGCTCGAGAAGGCAAATGTTCCGGCGATGTTGACCAAAATCGCGACGCCAACGATGTACCAACCGTAGAAGAATCGCCGCCGCTTCGGCTGTAAATGGGTGGTCATAGTCAGGCGAGGTGCTGTTGGCGCGGCGGTCAAGGGTGTGGGAAGAATTACTTGAACAGACTACTTGAATAGATGTGGTGCGCGAACGAAACCGCATCCGGATCTGAACGTGCTTAATGAGCCGATGGTTAAATCATCGATAAATATCCGGTCCTCTGATATGACAACAGCATTAGCCTGGTGTCAACAACCGCGCGCGCGTGAAAGGCTTTGAAAAAAAGTCCTTCCAGGCATAACTATGGCAGCGCGCCGCCTGGAGGTAGCCAATGCTCATTTTATCGAACGAAGATATTGAAAAGATTCTGCCGGTGGGCGCTTGTCTCGAAGTCCTAGAAGAGGCCTATCGCGATCTCGGCAGTGGCATGGCAGCGACGGTGCCGCGCTATGATGTTTTCAGTCCGACCAAGCCAAATGAATTCTACGAATACAAAACCATGAGCGGTGTTCTGCCGAATCGCAAAATCGCGGCATTGCGCCTCAATTCAAGCGTGGTTACGTGGTACGAAAAGGCTGGCGGCGTGCGCAAAGACAAGCTTCCAGTTGCCGGGGGCGATCGTTACGTTGGCCTGGTCATGCTTTTCAGCACTGAAACCGGTGAGCCGCTGGCGATTTTTCCCGATGGTTACGTGCAGAAACTCCGCGTCGCAGGGGCCAGCGCAATCGCCGCGCGTCATCTCGCGCGCAAGAACGCATCTGTGATGGCGCTGCTCGGAAGTGGGTGGCAAGCCAGCGCTCATCTAATTACGCTTAGCTTGGTGCGTGATCTTAAGAAAGTCAGAGTCTTCAGCCCCAACGCGGACTCCCGGCGTCGTTTCCTAGATGAGTGGAGCAACAATATTTCCGCGGAACTTGTCGAAGCCGGTAGCGCCGCTGAGGCCATCGAGGGCGCGGATATCGTTACCTGCACCACGAATTCAATTTCCGCTCTGTTCCCTGGTGAGTTGCTCAACCCGGGAGTCCATGTATCCTGCGTCAAGCCTTGCGAGCTGGATGCGTCCACCTACCAGCGATCGGACCCGCTGATCATTCACTGGAAAGAGGCCAAGCCGTTTCAAATCGTCATTGGCGGCGTCGATCCGCAATCGATTCCGGATGTCGCTGAAGGTTGGCCGCATCCGCTTACACGGGAAGATACTCCGCTGTGGGACTTGCCGACGATTTCGCAGTTAGTAAACGGGCAGCATCCGGGAAGAACCAAGGACGAGGCGATCAGTTGTTTTTGTAATAACGTAGGTCTCGGCTTGCAGTTCGCCGCAGTTGGCAGCGAAGTGCTGGCGCGTGCTCGGGAGGCCCGAGTGGGACGAGAGATTCCGACCGACTGGTTTTTGGAATCGGTTCATCCATAGCGGGTTCGGTATTAGGTGTTGAACGTCGGCTCCCGCCTTGCGCTTCATCTCAGATCGTTCATTTGGCGGCTGCGTGAGCTATCCACACCCGCTCTGCTAGCCCAATCCAAAGCCCAAGATTCCAAAGACATTTCACAACGAGGTGCTTGTGAAAATCAAGATAGCATTTCTAGCATTGCTGCTAGCCTGCGGCACTAAGCCTTGGTCTGCGATCGCACAGACCATCAAACTTAATGTTGCCTATCCGACCACTGTCGGTTCCATGGCTGTGCTTTGGGTCACCAAAGAAGCGCGGCTTTTCGAGAAGCACGGACTGCAAGTCGAGCTGATCTACATCGGCGGCAGCTCCAAGGTGGTTCAAGCCATGTTGGCTAGAGAGATTCCGATTGCCGAGATCGCCATTCCAGCGGTGATTCAGGCCAATTTGGCAGGCGCTGACCTGGTGATGCTTGCCGGGCCTAATCACAAGCCCGGGCAGAAAATTATGGTCATACCGGAGATAAAGAAACCGGAGGAGCTACGGGGTAAAAAAATCGGCGTGACGCGTTTCGGTACATCGGACGATTTTCTCTTGCGTTACGTATTGGGACAATGGGGGATAGCGCCCGACCGGGAGGTGGCGCTGATCCAGATGGGCGGCTCACAAGAGACATTGGCTGGAATGATCGCCAAAAGTGTTGACGGGGGCTTACTGTCATCGCCGCTACATCTCCGGGCTGGCAAGCTGGGTTTTTCTATGTTGGCGGACCTGAGCGCCATCGGTGTTGATTATCAGGGCGCCGGTGTGGTTACCACACAGCGCTATCTGGGTGAAAATCCGGAGACGATCCGTCGCTACTTGCGCGCGTATGTCGAAGGTTTGCATCGGTTGAAGACCGATAAAGCCTTTTCCATGAAGGTAATCGGTAAGTATTCGCGCATCAGTGAAGCGGATGCTCTGGAAGAGACCTACCAGCATTATGCGGTCAAAGTGATGCCGCGGGTGCCGTATCCAACCACAAAAGGCATTCAGATGGTGCTCGATGAGATGAGCTCGCGAAATCCAAAGGCTAAAAGTCTTCAGCCCGGCAGCTTTATCGATGTGGCGAATTTGCGAGAGCTCGAGCAGAGCGGCTTTATCAAGAAGCTGTATGGTGAGTGACGCCGGCCTGACTCATCCTTGATCTACTTGATCTAGAGATTGAACTTTCAGAAATAAACCGTTCTTCCAACCTCATTAGATTCACACGATCGATCCATAGCCGCTCGGTAGCGATCGTTGATTCAACCGAGCTTTCTTCTTGATTCTGATGCGGAAACTGCGCAGACTCCTCTCATAGTATGGATTTGCCGAGAAAATTTAAACAAACGATCGAGAAACAGCGGATGCTGTCTCCTGGCCAGCGGATTCTAGTCGCTGTCTCGGGCGGGCCGGATTCTGTAGCGCTGCTTTATCTTCTCTATGATCTGCGCGAAGAATTTGAGCTTACGATCGAAGTTGCCCATCTACAGCATGGAATTCGTGGCGAAGAAGCGATCGAGGACGCGCGATTTGTTGCTCGATTGGCGGAGCGATTAAGTTTGATCTGTCATCTAAAAGAAATCGATCTGCCGCAACTGAAAATAGCCTCGCGTAAAACTAGCCTCGAAGAGATCGGCCGATTCGAAAGGTACAAGTTTTTTGCTGAAACAGCTCAACTACGTCGCCTCGATGCGGTGGCAACGGCCCATACCGCGGACGATCAAGCCGAGACGATTGTCATGCGGCTATTCCGTGGCGCAGGTCGAACCGGCCTCCGCGGCATCGCGCCAATGCGTCAACTGACGGTTGGGGGGGGTCGCCGTTGCGCAAATGTGCTGCTGATTCGGCCCTTGCTTAATGCCCTGCGAAGAGAGGTGATGGATTTTCTTGAGCAGCGGAAACTCCCTTATCGTACGGATAGCAGTAATAGGGATTTGTTCTTTTTGCGCAACTGGATCCGTCTAAAACTCATGCCGCAAGTGAGCGAGAGATTCGGCGCTAAACTGCCGGCACGGCTTTGCGCTCAAGCACAGGTGCTGGGCGACGAGGAGGACTACCTTGCGGAGCTGACCCGGCAGCAGCTGGACAACGTGAGCGACGGAAACAAATTAAGCCGTAAGCTCTTTCTCAAACTCAACAAAGCTCTTCAGAGGCGAGTGATACGGCTTTGGTTCGAACAGAGACGGGGTCACTTGCGGGCCATAGACTTCGATCATGTAGAATCAGCGCTGTCGTTGATCGCTGCTGGGGCGCCTCAGGGCCGCCTGGCTCTTCCCGGCGGCTGGCAATTGGCACGCGAATACGAAACGATTACCTTTGATCGTCCAAATGTTAAACCAAGATGTTATAGCTATCAGTTTAAACCTGGATCGACTTTAACGGTGATAGAGGCCGGCATCACGATTGTCAGCGAATTGATTGATCCCGCGCCCGGAAAATTGCCGAATAACTTCATGGAAGCTGTGTTCGACGCCGATCTCTTAAAGGGCAACCTGCTGGTGCGAAATTTCCGAAATGGTGATCGATTTCAGCCCTTGGGAATGGCCGGACATAAAAAGGTCAAAGACTTATTCATTGCCAATCAATTGCCGTTGCGTACACGAGCGACATTAGCTTTGCTCGTCATGGATAACGAAATCCTGTGGATACCCGGATACGGCCGGAGTGATTCCGCCCGGATCGGATCGGCGACCAGGATTTCTCTGCATTTGAAGGTAATTCCTCAACCTAGGTAGGAAAACTCTATATTGATCTAACTGGTTGCGTGTGTTAGTCTTTTCTGGTTCTTGAAATCGGAGGATTCGGGTTGAGTCAATCATCAAAACATATCGCTCTCTGGTTGGTCCTGCTGCTGGTTCTTCTCGGCATCTTCAGCGTTTTTAGTAAGCAGGCCGGCCGCGATCCTGAAGTTGTTTTTAGTGAATTCCTGTTGGCTGTGGAACGTGGAGAAGTCCAAGAAGTCGTTATTCAGGGTCACAATATTCAAGGCAAATACAAAAATGGCGAGCGTTTCCGCACTTTCGCCCCTGATGACCCTGAGTTGGTCAAGAGTCTGCGTGAGAAGAAAGTTAAGATTGCCGCCAAGCCCGAGGATGATTCGCCTTGGTACTACGTGCTGCTGATCAACTGGTTTCCAATGCTACTGCTGATTGGTGTCTGGGTCTTCTTTATGCGCCAGATGCAGGTCGGCGGCGGCAAGGCGATGTCGTTTGGCAAAAGCCGGGCGAAACTGCTTACGGAGAATCAACACCGGGTTACGTTTTCTGATGTAGCCGGCGCGGAAGAAGCTAAGGACGATCTCCAGGAAATCATCGCGTTTCTAAAAGATCCCAAAAAGTTTACCAGGCTGGGCGGCCGCATTCCTAAAGGTTGCTTGCTTGTCGGTCCTCCGGGAACGGGGAAGACCCTGCTCGCGCGCGCAATTGCAGGCGAGGCGGGCGTGCCATTTTTTAGCATCAGTGGCTCGGATTTTGTTGAGATGTTCGTCGGTGTGGGCGCGTCACGAGTACGTGATCTTTTTGTGCAAGGTAAGAAAAACGCGCCTTGTATTATCTTCATCGATGAAATTGATGCGGTGGGACGGCATCGCGGCGCCGGTCTCGGCGGCGGCCATGATGAACGGGAGCAAACCCTCAATCAGTTGTTGGTGGAGATGGACGGCTTCGAAGCCAATGAAGGTGTCATCCTGATTGCCGCGACCAACCGGCCGGATGTTTTGGACCCGGCGCTGTTGCGACCAGGCCGGTTCGACCGTCGGGTGGTGGTGCCACGGCCGGATGTAAAAGGCCGCGAGGGAATCTTGCAGGTGCATACCCGCAAAGTTCCAGTCGCCTCGGATGTCGACATCGCGGTGCTGGCGCGAGCGACGCCGGGCTTTGCCGGCGCAGACCTCGAGAACTTGGTCAATGAAGCCGCTCTGCTAGCGGCGCGCAATAACAAAGACAAAGTCGATATGCGCGACTTTGAGCTGGCTAAAGACAAAGTGATGATGGGCGCCGAGCGGCGCAGCATGATTATCAGCGACGAAGAAAAGCGCATTACCGCATTTCACGAAGCAGGGCATGCGTTGGTGGCGAAGCTGCTTCCCGGCGCCGATCCGATTCACAAAGTCACCATCATTCCCCGCGGCATGGCCTTGGGTTTGACCCAGCAATTGCCGATGGATGAGAAGCACACGTACCCGAAAGAGTATTTGCTCAACAATCTTGTCATTCTCTTTGGCGGTCGGGTCGCTGAGGAACTGGTCCTCAATCATATGACAACCGGCGCTGGAAACGACATCGAAAAGGCCACTGAACTCGCGCACCGGATGGTCTGCACTCAGACGGCTGACTATTCTGAAAGCACGGCCATTGAGATCGATGGTGAGGTTCGACGCATCATTCAGGAAAGTTATCACAAGGCCAAAGATCTTCTCAAAACGAATTTGGCGTTGCTTCACAAAGTCGCCGAATCACTTCTTGAACGAGAAGTTTTGGACGGCTCGGAAATCGACGCCATCGTAAGAGATTTTAGTGGCAACGGCGGCGACCCGCTAAACCCGACACGAGCGGCAGCCGTTGCTTGATTCGGGTTAAATACTCTACTCTCAGTCTTATCATTGACATCGCCAGGATCGTTTCGTGACGGCGCGAAACGATCCTGCTTCTTTGGACCTGTGGTCACGTTAGTTGCGACAATGTCATGGCAATCCAGATTCGCAATAGCCGAGTCCTCTGCCGGCTGACCCAGACGCAGCGAGGGCACGAAACGAATACTCTCATTGTCATAGGTGCCTGCTGCAGGGCTCACCGCGTAGACTACAGCGGCAGAGAATTGTAGACACGAGACAAACCAAAGGCCGGTTCTGGTTGAGCGGCAAACTTATTCGCTCTGTCATTTCGGACTGCGCAATGCACGCTGGGCAGAGCGCCACTTCGTAGACTGTCTTGATGTGAATTCCACCATAGATCCTATTGATAAAGCCCATGATTCGCCGTGGCGAGTTTTAGCTACTCGGCATGGCCGTATAGATTTTACGTGTCGTACGGTTGTTATGGGTATCGTCAATGTAACTCCGGACTCCTTCTATGACGGTGGCAAACGATTCGATAGTGCAAGAGCAGTCGCTGATGGATTCAAAATGATCGAATCGGGTGCCGAAATCCTCGATATTGGCGGCGAGTCAACCAGGCCAGGGGCTCAACCAGTATCCCTCGCCGAAGAATTAAGGCGCGTGCTTCCGGTGATTCGAGAGCTGCGTAGAGGATCCGGCGTGCCGATTTCCGTCGATACCTACAAAGAAGCTGTCGCCCGCGCCGCTTTGGACGTGGGTGCCGATATCGTCAATGATATCAGCGCGCTGCGATTTGATCCGGCGATGGCCGCGCTGGTTGCCCGTGAAGGCGTGCCGATCATTCTCATGCACATGCAGGGAGAGCCTCGAACAATGCAACGGGAGCCGTACTACGGTGATGTCGTCCGGGAAGTGCGAGAATTTCTGGCGGAGCGCGTTCGCAGCGCTAACCAGGCGGGAATTGGTCAGGAACGGATCATTATCGATCCGGGCATCGGCTTCGGTAAGACCTTGGCGCACAATCTCGCGCTGCTCAAGAATTTACAGTCATTGAAATCGGTTGGGCAGCCACTGTTGATCGGCGTCTCACGAAAAGCATTTATCGGGAAGATTTTAAATGCGGCGGGTCCAGAGGAGCGGCTTGAAGGGAGTCTGGCCGCGGCAGTAGCGGCGGCATTGAGCGGCGCCAATATTTTGCGCGTTCACGATGTGAGCGAAACCGTTCGCGCTGTTCGCGTCGCCGACGCGATCCGGCTTGGGCGTTTGCTTGATCAGGTGGGCGATAACGAAACTGCAGGGTAATTACTTGCTTTAGGTTGGGCAATGACGGAAGTTTTGGGTCAGCTGCGTTGGCAGGACGGCTTAGACATCAGCATCATTTGGTATCTGATTTACCGTTTGTTGCAGATGCTTCGCGGCAGTCGCGCGATGCAGATGATGATTGGCCTAACCGTCATTTTGATGGCCTACGTCTTATCTCGTGTTCTCGGTTTGTTCACGCTCAACTGGATCTTAGATAATTTCTTAGCGTCGATCATTCTCGTTATAATCGTTATTTTTCAGAGCGATATTCGTCGCGCCTTGACGCAGGTGGGAACGGCGCCACTTTTCGGCGCCGAGAGGATGGTGCAGCGGCGCGAGGACATCATTGAAGAAGTTACCGAGGCCATTCGCAATCTCGCTTCCAGGCGAGTCGGAGCCCTGATCGTGCTGGAGCGCGAAGTCGGTTTGAACGAATACATTGAGATCGGCACCCGGTTGGATGCTCGGGTCAGCCGCGAACTTATTGAAAGCGTCTTTTTACCAGGATCGCCGATTCATGATGGCGCGCTGGTGATTCAGAAACGACGCGTAACCGCAGTTCGCTGTCTCCTGCCATTGAGCGCAACCCCTAATCTTCGCACGACCCTGGGTACTCGCCATCGCGCCGCCATCGGAGTGACGGAAGAAACCGATGCCGTAGCAATTGTGGTTTCCGAACAAGAGGGTACGATCGCGCTGGTGGTGGGCGGCAATCTTACCGAGAGACTCGATGCATCGCGGCTGCGCAACGCACTCGAGGGTCTCGTGAAGCTATGAAGGAGATCTGGCGCCAAATCGGTTCAACGGCATCGAGCAATGTCGGCCTGGCAGTGCTCTCGTTCATCATAGCCCTAGGGCTGTGGATTGCCGGCCACCGGGATATCGAACGAGCTATTGAGGTTCCCGTTGAGTTTCGTAACATCCCATCCGATCTAATGGTACTCGATAACCGTGTCGATTACGTCGTTTTACGACTCAGTGGTCCCCGAACCTTAGTCTCCACTCTCGATGCCGACGATTTGAAGTTGCCGGTGGACCTTTACGGAAGCAAATCGGGCTCGTTGAGCTTTCCCTTGGGACCGAGCTCGTTTAACATTCCGCGCGGAGTGACCGTTGCGCGCATCACGCCGCCGATCCTTCACCTGCGACTTGACCCGGTGATTAAACGGGAACTGCCCGTGAGCATAAGGCTTTCTGGCAAACCTTTGGCCGGCTACAAAATCGAGGAAACGGCGGTGCAGCCCGAGTCGATTTCAGTGCGGGGCCCGGCTGACGAAATTCGGCGCATGAGTTTAGTCGAGACATTGCCGATCGACGTCGAAGGAAGTCGCAGTTCAATCAAGCGCACCGTTCGGCTTTCAACCGATGGAAAGCCATTGTCATTTATGCCTGAGCAAGTATCGGTCACGATCACAATTCTAGAAGAGGATTCGATCAAAGACTTCAAAAACGTCGAGATTGGCGCGCGCGGAGCTAGCGGCGACTTCGTGATAACACCGAAGTCTGCTCAGGTGCGGCTATTCGGGCCGCGTAGAATTCTCGACAAACTGGAGCTTGGCGCAGATCAGGTATATGTGGATCTTGATGGCTTGCCGCCGGGCGAGCATTCTGTGCATCTGAAGTTTGATCTTCCGGCTGAAATTAAAGTGGCGGAGCAAAAGCCGGCGCACTTCAAAGTTAAAATCAGTAAATCTCATTCATAGGGCGGTTAGGAGTGACATCATGGCTCAAGTCCAAAAACAAAAGCGACGCCTATTCGGCACTGATGGTGTCCGCGGTATTGCCAATCAGGAACCCATGACATCGGAGATGGCTCTAAAGCTAGGGCGAGCCATTGCCAAGGTGTTGCATGATCCCATCGCTCAGCCTACTCAGGGATCGGGCCGGTCGAAATCGCCATCATTGGTGAAAACTCTCGGCGGCGATACCGCGCATCGCTACAAGATTCTTATCGGCAAAGATACTCGCCTATCCGGTTATATGCTGGAAACCGCGCTGGCTTCCGGGATTTGCTCAATGGGGGCGGACGTTCAACTGGTCGGTCCGTTACCGACACCCGCGGTGGCGTTTCTCACCCGCACCATGCGCGCCGATGCGGGAGTAGTGATCTCGGCCTCTCATAACCCCTATCAAGATAACGGAATAAAGTTTTTTTCCTTCGACGGTTTCAAGCTGCCCGACGAAGTCGAAGCGCGCATGGAAGAGATGATTTTCAGCGGAGAAGCCGATCGCGAGCGGCCCACCGCGTCGCAAATCGGCAAGGCGTTTCGCATTTCCGACGCAGTAGGGCGTTACAATGTCTTCGTCAAGAATAGTTTTCCGCGTCATTTGACCCTGGAGGGCCTGCGCATTGTGGTGGATTGCGGTCACGGCGCGGCCTATCGAGTGGTTCCCGAAATGTTATCGGAACTGGGCGCTCAGGTGATTCCCATAGGGGTGCATCCCGACGGCGAAAATATCAATCATCACTGCGGCGCTCTCTACCCCGAAACCGCGCGCGACGTGTTGCTCCACGAGAAAGCCGATTTTGCCGTTTCTTTGGATGGCGATGCCGATCGCGCTATCTTTATCGACGAATCGGGTGAGGTTCTCGATGGCGATCAAGTCTTGGCCATTTGCGCCAAAGACATGCAGGAAAAGGGCACCCTCAAAGGACGCACGGTCGTGGCCACGGTGATGAGCAATCTCGGGCTCGATCTTGCCCTTAAATCGATTGGGGTGAATCTCGAGCGAACCGAGGTGGGCGATCGCTACGTGGTCGAGCGCATGCTCGAACGTGGCTACAATCTCGGCGGCGAACAGTCCGGGCACATTCTGTTTTTGGACCACAATACCACCGGGGATGGCGCCATTACCTGCTTGCAGGTGCTCGCGCTCATGGTCGAAAAAGGTAAACGCCTGGGCGAGCTGAAGCGTATTTTTACGCGCATGCCGCAAATTTTGTTAAACGTTCGGGTGACTGAAAGAAAAGAATTTCAGGCGATGCCAAAGGTGAGTCGGGCGATTGCCTCTGTGGAGCAATCACTGAACGGCCGCGGCCGCACGCTGGTGCGCTATTCCGGCACGGAGATGCTGGCGCGGATCATGTTGGAAGGCGAAGACGAAGATAAGATTTGCGCCATGGCGCAGGAGATCGCCGATGAAATCCGTACGGAAATAGGAGTGAAGGATTGATTCGCTTAGGGGTCAATGTCGACCATGTTGCGACCGTGCGCCAAGCACGGCGGGTGGACGTGCCGGATCCGGTTGAGGCCGCTCTGCTGGCCGAAGCGGCCGGTGCCGACGGCATTACCGTGCACCTTCGCGAGGACCGGCGCCATATTCAAGAGCGGGATGTGCGAATCCTGCGCCAGCGCCTCCACACCAAGCTTAATCTGGAGATGGCCGTAACCCCGGCGATGCTCGCCTTTGCCGAAGATGTCCGTCCCGATGACGCTTGCTTCGTGCCAGAGAAGCGGGAAGAGCTCACCACTGAAGGCGGCTTGGATGTCGTTTCTCATCGACAAAAGATTCGCGAGGGGACGCAGCGATTGCAGAGCCTCGCTGTGCGCGTAAGCTTATTTGTCGACCCGGAGACGGCGCAGATTGAAGCCAGCCGCGACGCTGGCGCGCATGCGGTTGAAATTCATACCGGCGCCTATTGCAATGCTCTAAGCGTCGAGCGCGAGAAGCAACTGCAGGCAATTCTCGAAGCTTCTAAGCTTGCGCAGAGTCTCGGACTCGAGGTTCACGGCGGCCACGGCCTCAATTACGACAATGTTCTAGCCATCGCGCAGATCCCCGAGATGGCCGAGCTCAATATCGGCCACAGTATCATTGCTCGAGCGATTATTGTCGGCATCGAGCAAGCGGTTCGCGAGATGAAGGATCTGCTTAGCAAGGCTAAAGAATAAACAGGTTCCAACCGTTCAAGCGGTTCAAGCCGTTCAAATCGTTTAGGTCCGGCGGCTTTAACACTTTGAGCATTTTGAACGGCTTGAACGATCTAATTATGATTGTCGTTACCTCCGAGCAGATGCGCGAGATGGATCGATTAACGATCCAGAAGTATGGCACTCCGAGTCTTACGCTGATGGAGCGCGCTGGCGCGGGAGTTGTGAAGGCCATTCTTGAGCGTTTCGTCGAACCGGCGAGCAAAGGTGTCTTGGTCGTTGCCGGCAAAGGTAACAATGGCGGCGACGGTTTTGTGGTGGGCCGCTTGCTCAGAGAGCAAGGGGTATCCTGTGCAATCGCTCTGTTGGCCAAGCCCAACGAGATTTCCAGCGACGCAGCGCACAACCTAGAGGGGTATTTGACAGCCGGAGGCAAGGTGGTCGGCATCGATGCCGACCACCTTGGATTGCTCACCGAATCAATTGCCGGCAAAGGATTGCTGGTCGATGCGATTCTGGGTACCGGCACAAAAAATGAGATCCGCGGCATTTACGCCGACGTTTTCCGCGCAATGAACGGATCCGGATTGCCGATTGTCTCCATTGATATACCTTCCGGGCTTGATGCTGACAAAGGAACACCGCTGGGGGTAGGCGTTCAAGCTGCCATGACCGTTGCGCTGGGTTATCCCAAGCTCGGGCAAGTGATCTATCCAGCCGTGCGATATGTCGGCGAGCTTGTAGTTGCCGACATCGGCATCGAGCCGGCCGCGGTAGCCGAGGTGGCGCCCGCTGCAGAACTTCTGACCCCTGAAGAAATACGTCCGTTAGTTCCGGTCCGTAAACCGGATTCGCACAAGGGAACGTATGGACACGTCGTGGTGATCGCCGGTTCCCGGGGGAAAACAGGCGCGGCCATTCTCGCCAGCCGCGCATGCATGCGGGCCGGCGCGGGATTGACTAGTTTGGCGGCGCCGCGATCGCTTAACAATGTTCTTGCCGGCGCCATGATCGAGGTGATGACCGAACCGTTGCGCGACACTGCCGAGGAGGAAATCGAATCTCTGACTGACGATGAGTGGCGCCGGCTGTTGGAACGCAAGACGGTGGCGTTATTTGGTCCCGGCATCGGCGTCACCGATTCTACGCGAAACAACCTGCGTTGGCTGTTACGTCATTTGAGTATACCCTGGGTGATCGACGCCGACGGACTGAATAACCTCGCTCTCGATATCGATCGGCTGCGCAAGGCCAGGACTGCGCCGATCTTGACGCCTCATCCAGGTGAAATGGCGCGGCTCATCGGCAAAGACGCACGGGAAGTCAACAACGACCGCATCGGCGTGGCGCGTGCATTTGCGACCGAACATCGCTGCTACGTAGTGCTTAAGGGTGCGCGCACAGTTCTCGCCACACCTGCCGGCAAAATTTCCATCAATCCGACCGGCAATCCGGGAATGGCCAGCGGTGGCATGGGGGACGTTCTCGCGGGCATCTTGGCAGCGCTCCTCGCCCAAGGGCTCTCTTCTGAAGAGGCGATGAAGTTGGCGGTTTATCTGCATGGTTTTATCGCGGACCGAATTGCTGCGAAGCGAGGTATACTCGGCATGATTGCTTCCGATATCATCGACGGATTACCCGCTGGCCTTCGCAGCCTATCGGCTGCCGTTTAGACTCGAATTTTCCTGCAAAATATACTAGTTGTGTTTATGGAGCGGCGTTGCTGATGCATTGGGCGGTTATTTCGCGCTCCGCCGAGCATACCCGACGCTTGGGCAATAGCTTAGGAAAGCTGTTGCAAGGCGGTGAAATTATTGGTCTTGTCGGGGAACTGGGAACGGGCAAGACGTGTTTTGTGAGAGGCTTGACGGAGGGGTTGGAGGTCAGCCAAGAAACGTGGATTCGCAGCCCCACGTTTACACTCGTCAATGAGTATCATGGTCGCTTACCCATTTATCACATCGATCTTTACCGAATCGAAAGCACGGACGAGCTCGAAGAATTAAATCTCCGAGAGTACCTCTACTCGAACGGCGTCAGCCTGATCGAGTGGTTCGAATATTTTCCTGCCGACCAGGTCGACGATCATCTCGAAATTGAGCTGGCGTATCGCGAGGGCAGCAAACGTCAGGTGACGTTTATACCTCATGGGGCGCGCTATGAGGAATTGGTCAATGCACTGCGGCAAACAAATAAATATTAATGATAGGTCAAGGTTTGGCGGTTAACTATATGGGTCTAATCCTGAAACTAAAACTTTGAAAGGCTTGGCGGCGCATTGAATATGTCATTGTTGGTTCAGAAATACGGCGGTTCTTCGGTCGCAACGATAGAGCGCATCAAGCATGTAGCCGAGAAAGTCTGGGCCGCAAAGCGCGCCGGTCATGATGTGATCGTGGTAGTCTCGGCCATGGCCGGAGAAACCAACCGGCTTTTAGGGCTGGCGCATGAGATTTCAGAGATGCCCGATGAGCGTGAAAAAGACGTTTTGCTGGCCTCGGGCGAGCAGGTGTCGATTGCCTTGCTAAGCCTAGCGCTGAAAGAGCGGGGGCAGCCGTCGCGCTCGTTTCTCGGTCATCAGGTGAGAATAGAAACCGATAACGTATACGGCAAGGCGCGCATCCGCAACATCGATTCCAGGAGAATCTTGCAATCGTTGAAAGAGGGGGAAGTTGTGGTCGTGGCCGGATTCCAGGGAATCGACGAGGACGACAATATCACCACCCTGGGACGCGGTGGATCGGACACCACTGCGGTGGCGCTGGCGGCATTTCTCAATGCCCGCGCGTGCGAAATCTATACAGATGTCGAGGGGGTTTTCACCACCGATCCGGGGATCTGTGCTGATGCGCAAAAATTGCCGCGAATTTCCTATGAGGAAATGATCGAGCTTGCCAGCACCGGCGCCAAAGTCCTGGAGATCCGTTCGGTCGAATTCGCCAAAAGATTCGCTGTTCCGGTGCACGTCCGTTCTACATTTAGCGATATCGAAGGGACATGGGTAGTCAAGGAGGATGAGAGCATGGAAGATCTGCTGGTCTCGGGGGTGAGCTATGACAAGAACGAAGTGAAAATTACCATCCTTCGTGTACCCGACCGGCCCGGTCTTGCCGCCCAGGTGTTCGGCCCCATCGCCGACGCCCACATCGTCGTCGATATGATTATTCAAAATGCCAGCGCCGATGGCACCACAGATTTGACTTTCACCGTTTCTAAAGCGGATTATAAAAAGGCTCTATCCATCGTTGAGAAGACCGCCCCTGCTATAGCGGCGAAAGGGGTTGATGTCGATACCGATATCGCCAAGGTCTCCGTCGTTGGTGTGGGCATGCGCACGCACGCCGGAGTGGCGGCAAAGATGTTCCGGGTTCTGGCCGAGGAGGGAGTCAATATCGAGATGATTTCCACTTCGGAAATTAAGATCTCGGTCGTCATCGACGCCAAGTACACAGAGCTGGCGGTGCGGGTATTGCACGAGGCATTTATCGGCAAACAGGGGAATGTATGAAAGATGTTTTGATCTACGACACGACACTGCGGGATGGGTGTCAAGCGGAGGATATCTCATTTACCTTGGAGGACAAGCTGCGCATCGCGGAGAAGCTCGAGGAGTTGGGAGTAGACTACATTGAGGGCGGCTATCCCGGATCGAATAGCCGGGATGCGGACTTTTTCAAAGAGATAAAGAAGCTTAACCTCAAAAACGCTAAAGTCGCCTCCTTCGGCACCACCCGCAAACCTAGCGCGAAAGCAGCGCAGGATGTGAGCCTCAAAATTCTCCTGAGCGCCAATGCACCGGTAGTCACCTTGGTGGGCAAAACTTGGGATCTGCATGTGCGCGATGATCTAAGGATCAGTAAGAAGGCGAATCTGGAAGTTATCGCCGATTCGATCGCTTACGTGAAACGCCGCGTCGATCAGGTGATTTTCGACGCCGAACATTTTTTTGACGGGTTTCGCTCCAATCCTGAATATGCGCTGGAGTGCTTGCAGGCGGCTCAACAAGGCGGCGCCGACTGGATCGTCCTATGTGATACCAACGGCGGCCGCTTGCCCGGGGAAATTCGTGAGGCCATTGCCAAAGTGAATGAGTCGGTCACGACGCCGCTCGGAATTCATTGCCATAATGACGGCGAGCTCGCTGTCGCCAACACTATGGCGGCGGTTGAAATGGGAGTGCGCCAGGTGCAAGGAACGATCAACGGCTTTGGTGAACGCTGCGGCAATCTCAATCTCATCTCATTGATTCCCAATCTGCAGTTGAAGATGGGCAAGAGCTGCATCAAGCCGAACCAGCTGAGAAAGCTGCGCGAGGTATCGCATTTCTTTTATGAACTCGCGAACATTCAACCGAATAAACGGCAGCCTTACGTTGGCGACAGCGCCTTTGCGCATAAAGGCGGCCTCCATGTATCCGGCGTATTGAAGAACCGCGAGACCTACGAGCATATCGATCCGGAGTTCGTCGGTAATCGGCAAAGGGTGCTGGTTTCGGATCTCTCGGGGCGCAGCAACGTTGTTTACAAAGGCAAAGAGTACGGCATCGATCTCGAGGGTCAAGATAACGCGGTGCAAGAAATTCTGCGGCGGACCAAGGAACTGGAGAGCCAAGGATACGAGTTCGAGGCGGCGGAAGCCTCATTCGAGCTGCTGATCCAGCAAGCGCTGGGTAGAAAAAAGAAAAACTTCAAACTGGTGGGTTTTCGCGTCATCGACGAAAAAAGACAGGAAGGCGAAGCGCCGCGCTCGGAGGCGACCATTATGGTAGAAGTGGACGGCGTGATGGAGCACGCGGCGGCGATGGGCAATGGCCCGGTTAACGCTCTCGACCAGGCACTGCGCCGGGCACTGACAAAGTTTTACCCTGGTCTCAAGGATGTTGAGTTGTTGGATTATAAAGTCCGGGTGCTATCCTCGGGAGAAGGAACCGCGGCTTCGGTGCGAGTCCTAATCGAGTCCGGCGATGGCAAAGCCCGTTGGGGTACTGTTGGCGTTTCGCACAACGTAATTGAGGCGAGTTGGCAGGCTCTGGTCGACAGCATCGACTACAAACTCTATAAGGACGCCCGGCGTCGGGCCAACTAAACGGGGTCGTGGTGACGTTAACGTGGTCATTTGGCGACGCCGGCTAATCTGATGTTTGATGTGCTCAAAGAAGACATCCGGGTCGTTTTCGATCGCGATCCGGCAGCCCGTAATGTCTGGGAGATCGTTTTTACCTATCCTGGATTTCACGCGTTATTCTTTTATCGGGTCGCCCATGCGACCTGGATCAACGGCTTCAAAGGCCTGGCTCGATTTGCCAGCAATCTCGGCCGCTTCTTCACTGGCATTGAAATCCATCCGGGAGCCCGGATCGGCCGGCGCTTCTTCATCGATCACGGTATGGGGGTAGTGATCGGCGAGACCACCGAGATCAAAGATGATGTGACTATTTACCAAGGAGTCACTCTCGGCGGCACCAGTTTGAGAAAAGAAAAGCGCCACCCGACCGTGGAAGATTGGGTCGTTATAGGCGCCGGCGCTACGGTGCTCGGGCCGGTGACTATCGGTCATAACAGTAGAATAGGTTCAGGATCGGTTGTGGTTTCCAGCGTGCCGCCGCATTCGACAGTGGTGGGAATCCCGGGACGGGTAGTGGAAGGCGAAGCCGCCCGCCGAGACGCTCACGTTCATATTATCGATCTGGATCACGCGCGTTTACCTGATCCTATCGCCAAAGCTATTGGCGCGCTCGCAGATTACATTCAGAAGCTGGAAAAACGGGTTGACGAATTGACCGACCGGCAAGGCGGACTTGAGGAGCAGCGGGCCGAGCAGAGTGAAGTCATAGATAAAGTTAAAGAGCTGCTGAAACATTCGAGTTGAATAGCGCGAGCTGCCAAGCCGGCATCCGGTGCGAAGGAGCAATTTTTTCGGCGAAAATAATGCGCCTTTAAATTGCTTCGTTGCGCCTCCGATTCCGTTCTATTGAAGAGCTGAAATAAAAAACTTCTCAGAGTCTAATGAGTAAGAGAAAGCCAAAGGTTGTCGTTGCTATGAGCGGCGGCGTCGACAGTTCGGTCACAGCCGGCTTGCTGGTGGAGCAAGGCTACGACGTGCAAGGCGTGTCGCTGCGTATGTGGGAAGGACGGCTCGGCCCGCGCGTTTGTTCCGACCATCGCGGCGCCAAGGAGGTCGCGGAGTTCCTGGGCATTCCTCACGAGCTTTTGGATTTGCGTTCGCAGTTCGTCGATACCGTCGTCAAACCGTTTGCGCAGGAGTACATTCGCGGCCGCACGCCGAATCCGTGCGTCGCCTGTAATCGCGATTTCAAGCTCGGCAGCCTGCTGCAATGGGCCAAGCAGCAACAGGCGGACTACGTGGCCACCGGCCATTACGCCCGGGTCGAGCGCGACAACGCTTCCGGGCAAAGCTCACTGCTGCGAGGCGTCGATAAGATAAAAGACCAGTCGTATTTCTTGTTCGCTCTTTCCCAGGATCAACTGGCGCACACGATCTTCCCTTTGGGCAAGCTGCATAAGACCCAGGTCCGGGAAAAAGCGCGCTGCTTGGGTTTGTCGGTGGCCGATCGCCCCGAAAGCCAGGACATCTGTTTCGGTGACTACAAAGCGCTGGTCCAATCCCATGCGAATGTCAAAGATCTCGGCGCCGGCGATATCGTCGACAGTTCCGGGAAAGTACTTGGCAGGCACAACGGCATTCACAGCCTAACCATCGGACAACGCCGCGGGCTCGGGATTCCGTCGCCGCAACCGTCTTATGTTCTCGATATTGATCACCCATCCAAGCGAGTGCTCGTGGGCACCAAAAGTGAACTTGCTTGCAGCGGTCTGACAATGGAGGGAATGAATTGGCTCGAGCCGCCGGTTGCCCGGGAGTTCGAAGCGCAGGTGCAAGTGCGTTATCGTTCGCCGGCGATTCCCTCTGTCATATGTCTAGCCGAAAACAACCCATGCCAGGTGCGCTTCAATGAACCACATCCGGGAATAGCCCCGGGACAGGCCGCGGTCATTTACCGCGGAGAAAAGCTCCTCGGCGGCGGCTGGATTGAACACGCGATTCGGTCAGAAAGGCATTAGCCCCTAGGCAATGAGCAACTATTCTTGCCTCGTGCCGATTGCCTAAGCCTATGCGGATAGCGGTGACAACACTCGGTTGTAAAATCAACCAATATGATTCGGCGGTGATTCGGTCGCGCTTGGAAGAGAAGCATTTCTTTGTGCCTTTCGACGAGCAAGCGGATTGTTATATCATCAATACCTGCACGGTCACCGATCGCGCCGATTGGGAAGCGCGGCAATTGGTGCGCCGCGCCAAACGCCGGAGCCCGAGCAGCAAGGTGCTGCTGACCGGCTGTTACGCTCAGGTAAGTCCGGCGGAGGTGGCGCGAGTTCCAGGCGTCGACTTTGTCGTCGGGCTCAACCGGCTCGATGATTTGGTCCGTCTGGTCGAAACGACAGATTTCAATTCTTCCCGAATTCACGTCAGCGATGTGCAGCGGCAGCGCGGAGTGCCGGTCCTCGGCACCCGGGCTTTGCCAGGACATACTCGGGCATTTTTAAAGATTCAAGAAGGTTGCAACTACACCTGTACGTATTGCATTATCCCGGCGGCCCGCGGTCTCAGTCGCAGTGTCGCGCCGCGGGACGTTTTGAATCAAGTTCGTTTGCTGGCTGATGCGGGTTATGCGGAAATCGTCCTGACCGGAATTCATCTCGGCGGATACGGCCAAGATTTATCTCCAAAGATGGATCTCACCGCTCTTGTCGAAATGCTCGGCGACAGCAGCCTGGTTCGACGAATTCGCCTCAGCTCTCTCGATCCGCGCGAAGTGCCGGACCGATTGCTCGATCTCATTGCCCTCTCGGAGGTTATCTGCCCGCACCTGCATGTCTGCGCCCAGGCGGGCGAGGACACCATTCTCAAACAGATGAGGCGCAATTACGATACCGCTTATTACCGCGAACTGCTAAGTAAAACCCGCGAGCGATTGCCCGACGCGGCGTTAGGCAGTGATATCATCGTCGGCTTTCCGGGTGAGAGCGATGAGCAGTTCGAAAGCTCATTGACTTACTTCGCATCGCTGCCGCTGACTTATTTTCACGTCTTTCCGTATTCGGCACGTCGCGGCACTGCCGCGTCGATCTTGCCGGACCCGGTGCCTATTCCGATTAAGAAAGCGCGCGCGCAAAGAATGCGACAACTCGGAGTCCAGAAAAAAGAGCAATTCTGCCAAACGTTCCGCGGCCGACGCATGCCGGTTCTGATCGAAGAGAAGATCGACCGCGGCAGCGGCGGTCGCCGCGGTTTTACCAGAAATTATTTGCCTATCATTGTGAGCGGCGGAAATCACCGGGTGAATGAAGAGGTGGATGTACAGATCGACGGGTTCGCCGGCGGCTGCTTGACCGGCGCTGCCATTTGTCCTGGAGAGCGCGAAGACCGAAGCAGGGCCGGCGCATAGCAAGCGGATTGAAGATTTCATCACAGTTAGAAGCGCTTCAAAAGGAGCTGGGTTATAGCTTCAAAGACCCGTCTCTGTTGGTGAAGGCTCTGACGCACGTTTCTTACGATCGAAAAAAAACCGGTACCAATAACGAAGTCCTGGAATTTCTCGGCGACGCGGTGCTGGATCTGGCGATCAGTGATTTGTTGATCCGGCGTTTTCCCGAGAGGAGCGAGGGCGACCTGTCGCGTATGCGCGCAGGGCTGGTCAACTCTGCTGTTTTGGCCGAGAAGGGCAACGCGCTGGACCTCGGTCCCATTTTGTATTTAGGCAAGGGCGAAGAGCGCAGTGCCGGGAGAAAAAAGCAATCGATTCTTGCGGGTGCATTCGAAGCCTTACTCGGCGGAGTTTATCGGGATGGCGGCTACGATCCGGCTCGGCGCATCATCGAGCGCTACTTCGCCGCTGATGTGATCGAACGAACGCTGGGCCAACAGGATTTTAAAACCAGACTCCAAGAAATCAGCCAGCTACTTTTCCGAGCGCCGCCGGTTTATCGTTTGCTTTCCGAAACCGGTCCCGATCACGACAAGTGTTTTGTCACAGAAATCTCCGTCGGTGGCAAGGTGCTCGGTACCGGCGAAGGCAGATCAAAAAAGCAGTCCGAACAGGAAGCCGCCAAACAAGCACTGAACGAGCTACAAAAAAGCGACAACATTGAGCCTTGATCATCGCAGGTGCCTTTGAATCGTTTGAGCGGAGTTTATAGATGCGACAAGTCTCCACCGATGTCTTGGTTGTAGGCGCAGGCGGCGCAGGTATGTATGCGGCGATTTCAGCCGCGCGGCAAGGCGCTTCGGTGCTGCTCCTGGATAAAAGCTTGGTCGGCCGCGGCGGCGCGACCATCATGGCGCAGATGACGGTCGCCGCAGCGCTTGGTCAGGAAGAGCCGGATGACTGCGCAACCCATCTCAAGGATACTCTCGAAGCGGGCCGTGGGCTCTGTAATGAAGACCTGTCCGCGCTGTTATGCTATGACGGGCCGGAGCGCATTCTTGAGATGGAAGAGTGGGGTACCCGCTGGGCGCGTACGGGTGACCGCATAAGGCAGGAAATAGCGCCGGGCCATAGCCGAAAGCGCTGCTGCTACGTTGACTTTCTCAATACCGGTCCCGCCGTGGCGGCTACTCTGCGCCGCAAGGTGAGCGAACTTGCCGCAGTTCGGCGGCTCAGCAACATCGCGGTGGTTGATCTTATCATCAAAGACGGCCGCGCCATCGGCGCTATCGGAGTGAATCTCGCTGAGGGCGAATTGGTCACCTGCCATGCCAAAGCGATCATTCTTGCCGCGGGCGGCCTTACCAAGCTTTACGAACGTAATAGCGCATCATCGAACATGGGTGGGGAAGCTTACGCTCTGGCTTTGTGGGCCGGCGCTGAGCTGATCGACATGGAATTCGTGCAGTTTTTTCCCATCGGTCATCTTGCGCCGAGATTGGTCGGCATGGATCCGATCATGTGGGATCCTTTTCGCTATAAGCTTGGCGGAAAACTCCTTAACGGCAGCTTCGTTGAATTCGTCGATCGCTACGGCGCCGTCGATTCTGGAAAATATACCGCTACTCGCGATATCGCCGCGTACGCCATTCTCAAGGAAGTCGAAGCCGGCCGGGGAACGCCGCATGGCGGAGCTTATCTCGACTTCCGCCACATTCCCGAAGCGCAATTGCGCGCGGCCTTCGGACCGGTGATCGATCGCTTGCTTGCCAACGGCATCGACCTCACCAAGACGCCGGTCGAAGTGGGTCCAACGGCGCATTACCACATGGGCGGTATCCAAGTGAACGCGCGTATGGAAACCTGCATTCAAGGATTGTATGCGGCCGGTGAAGCGGTTGGCGGCGCCAACGGCGCTAATCGTTTGTCCGGTAATGCGATCACGGAAGCGTTTGTCTTCGGCGCGCGCGCCGGCGCATGCGCCGGCAAACACGCCAAGACAATGCAAGAGAACGGGGATGAGAGCGGGGATCCTAAGCTGATGGCGGTTGCTCTCGATCGGATCGCGTCGATGCCGCCGCGTGGCGCGAAACGAGGAACCGCGCCGGTTGCGCTTCAGGCCGAATTGCAAAAGCTGATGTGGGAGAAGGCTGGACCGTTTCGGACCGGCGAAAAGCTCTCTCAGGCCTTGCGCCGGATCCGCGAGATGCGCGAGCAAGAGCTGCCTGACCTCGAGATCGCCAGTCAGGGCACGTTCAATATGGACATCCAGGATTGGTTCGAATTGCGTGCCATGCTGACGACCGCTGAAGCGGTGGTAACATCGGCGCTGTCGCGAACCGAAAGCCGTGGCGCGCATCAGAGAGAAGACTATCCGAACCCCGACCCGCTGTATCTTCGAAATCAAGTCTTGCGACTGAAGAACGGCGCTCTGATATCCAGCTGGGTCACTCCGGTCCGGCTCGCTGCGGGGCTACCCAGAAATGGTTGAAGTCGCAATTGACAAAACGGTTTTGCGTGTCCGCCGCGGTGGCCCCGGCGATGCTCCCCGCTTCGATGAGTTCGAAGTTCCCTTCGAAAACGGCATGTCGGTCCTCGATGCGCTTGCCAAAGCGCCGGCTGATTCGCGATCTGGTTACCGATGTTGTGCCGGATGAGGAAAAAGCGTTGCTTGCACGGAAACGACCAGACTGATGAAGCTGTCTGCCGAAACAAGCTCAGAAGTCAGGCGCGTGATAGCGATTAACGCGCCGATCAGACTTCGGTCGGTGTCATTTGCTCGGGCGGCGTGCTTGTAATTGAATCTCTATTCTAAGCCCATCAACTTTGCCGGATTGGTACAGGCGACCTGCTTTACTTCATCTTTGCTGAGACCGCCTTCGTGCAGCATGCCAAGAAACATCCGGAAGAGCTCGGCGGGATTCGGACTGTACGGGCGAAAGTAATCGGTGCTCGCAATAATTTGCTGCAACCCGATCTGGCGAAACTGTTGCACGAGCTCAGGTGAATCCATCCGCCCGGGGGCAAGCGCATTCCAGCAGGTCTCAAGAAACGCTCCCATCCCGGCAGCGCGCTGCATGGCATCCAGCGGCATCGCGATGATATGGCTTTGCACGTGGTTGACGATGATCCGATGGCTATAACCCATGTCCCGCGCTGCTTCGATAAAAGCGAGGGATTCCTGCCAGGAGACATGGCCCATGCCAAGAGTTAGGTCGTGCGCCTTACAGCACTCGATAATTTCGTAGCCCAGCGAAATCAGCTTTCCTTTGTCATCCAGGAAGTAATAGTTGGGATTATCGAGCTGCGCGTGACTCTTATAATAGGACTTGAGGCGGTTGCTAAAGCCTTTGCGTTCCACGTCGTTGCGCGCGCTCCAGGTCGGAAGAAAAACCATTTTGCCGCCAAGCTGGGCGCAGGATTCGATGATGCATGGGTTCGGGCCGCCGGCTGTGCTGTTGAGCGCGACGCTGGACCACAAACGGACCCGCGTCTCGACCGACGAAAGAATATAAGGGACGACATTGATTGTCGGCCACCAGTGCGATTTGAGAACCACACCGCGCATCCCCATGGCCTCGGCTTTGGGCAACCAGAGAAATTCCGGCTCGCGCTTTCTTTCTTTGGCCGAAAATTCAAAGTCGATGTGGCAATGAACGTCGATGCCTCCTTCGATCATCTCGTCGTATAGGCTCATGCGCGGACTCCTTCGAACTTAATTCTAAGGGCGTAATCCTTGTCCTGCCGGTGAGTGTTATCGGAGACTAGCGGATCGTAGCGTAGGCCGGCTTACAGCGTTACCGCGGCCTGTGATCTGGATTTGCCGGCGCCACAGCATCGTTTGTATTTCTTGCCGCTGCCGCAGGGGCAGGGATCGTTGCGGCCGGCTTGAGAGACGATCTTTTTAGCGTCGCCGGCGCGGACGATTTGCATTAGTTTTTCGCCCGGTTCGCCGGCATCGACAAGTTCCGCGAATTTTTTCAAATAGGGCTTGCTGTGAACGAAGAAGCTCTTCAGTCCAGCACAAAGATAATTCAACCCCTCTTCGCCATCCGGTGTTTTAATGAAGCGGTCCTTGGGACAGCCGCCGTTGCACATGCTGCGAACCTCGCATTCCATGCAATACCTGGGCAGGCTCGTCCATTTCTTCCTGCCGAATTCGTGCTGAGCGGGATGATCGATCATCGATGCGAGAGTCTGTTCATAGATGTTGCCTATTTTGTATTCTGGCTCAACGTAGTGGTCGCAAGAGTAAAAATCGCCGTTGTGCTCGATGACTGGCACGTCACCGCAAGTCTCACGGTAAATGCAGAGCGCGTGCTCCATGCCGAGAAAGGGCCGCACCGACTCATCGAATAGTTGAATGAAAACTTTGCCGATATCGTGGCGCACCCATTCATCGAAGATCGCCGAGAGAAATTCGCCGTAACCGGCCGCCGG
>JAJONK010000284.1 GCA_021323355.1 Deltaproteobacteria bacterium | reverse complement strand
GAAGAATACGGTGAAGAGGCGCCGTTTCAATATTTTATCAGCCATTCGGATCCCGAGCTCATTGAAGCCGTGCGCAAAGGCCGGCGCGAAGAGTTCGCCGCTTTCGAATGGAACCTCGAACCGCCGGATCCGCAAGACCAAGCGACCTTCCACCGCGCCAAGTTGAATCATCAATTGCACCACGGTGGGCGCCACCGAATCCTGCGAGAGTTTTATCGTGAATTGATTCAATTGCGTAAAGCGCTGGCGCCGCTGGCGCGATTGAGCAAAGCGCACTACGAAATCACCGCGTACGACAAGCAGCGCGTTATGTTGATGCGTCGCTGGAAGGACGATCAAGCCAATCTAGTCATTTTTAATTTCAGTGATGTTGAGGTTTCGCTTACCTCGGCAATTCCTGCCGGAGATTGGCAAAAGATTTTCGATTCCGCGGCGCTGAAGTGGGACGGTCCGGGCGCTCGTCTGCCGGAAACTTTACCAGGCGGGGAAGAATCAGCACTGTCGATGAGCGCTTGGGCCTTTGCGCTCTTTCACGCCGGTTCTACCGAGGACAAGGAGAAGGAAGCAAACAAGCCATGAAACTCTGGCCAGGCAAACCTTATCCGCTCGGGGCGCTCTGGGATGGCGCGGGGGTCAATTTTTCCCTGTTCTCCGAGAATGCCGACAGGGTCGAGCTTTGTTTGTTCGATTCGTCCGAGGGTAAAGAGAGCGCGCGCATTCCACTAAGAGAGAAGACCGCGCACGTCTGGCACATTTATCTTCCTGAGGTTCGCCTTGGGCAGCTTTATGGTTACCGAGTGCACGGTCCCTACGAACCGGAGCAAGGGCATCGCTTTAATCCGGCAAAGCTGCTGTTGGATCCGTATGCCATGGCGATTGCCGGAACGATCAAGTGGGGCGATGACTTGTTTGGCTATCCGATCGGTCATCCCGACGCCGATGTGACGGCGGACGAGCGCGACAGCAGCGGTGGCCTGCCCAAGTGTGTGGTGGTAGATCCGGCGTTCAGTTGGGGCAACGACGTGGCGCCGCGCACACCATGGCACAAGACGTTGATTTACGAGCTTCACGTAAAAGGCTTCACCGCGCGGCATCCGGGAGTGCCCGAGCGACTACGAGGCACCTATGCGGGGCTGGCCTGCCCGGCAGTGCTCGAATATTTTCATTCTCTGGGGATCACCGCGGTAGAGTTAATGCCGGTGCATCAATTTGTCGCGGACCGGCAGCTGGTCGACCGGGGTCTCACTAACTTCTGGGGTTACAATTCCATCGGCTTCTTCGCCCCTGACGCGCGCTACTCGAGCAGCGGCGTGCTCGGACAGCAGGTGGCGGAATTCAAAACCCTGGTCAAGACGCTTCATCGCGAGGGCATCGAGGTCATACTCGACGTTGTTTACAATCACACTGCCGAAGGCAACGAGCTGGGGCCAACGCTGTCTTTTCGGGGCATCGACAATGCGTCGTACTATCGACTGGTGGAAAACGAGCGGCGTTACTACATGGACTACACGGGCTGCGGCAACACGCTCAATGCCACCCACCCGGCGGTGTTGCGTTTGATCATGGATAGTTTGCGTTATTGGATTCAGGAAATGCATGTTGATGGTTTCCGTTTCGATTTGGCTTCCGCTCTGGCGCGCGAGCTTCATGCCGTGGACCGGCTCGGCGCCTTCTTTGATATCATTCATCAAGACCCGGTGATCTCGCAGGTGAAACTCATCGCCGAACCATGGGATCTCGGCGAAGGAGGATACCAGGTGGGCAACTTCCCGGCTCTGTGGGCCGAATGGAACGGCGTGTACCGCGATACGGTGCGCCGCTTCTGGAAAGGCGACAGCGGACAAATCGGCAGCATGGCCTATCGCGTGACCGGCAGCAGCGACTTATACGGCACCAGCGATCGTCAGCCCCACGCCAGCATTAATTTTATCACAGCTCACGATGGGTTTACTTTGCACGATCTGGTCAGTTACAACGACAAGCACAACGAAGCTAACGGCGAAGACAATCGCGATGGCCACAACGATAATTTAAGCTGGAATTGCGGCGCGGAGGGCCCAACCGACGATATCGGGATCATCGAGCTAAGAGAGCGGCAGAAAAGAAACTTGTTAGCCACTCTGCTGTTATCGCAAGGCGTGCCGATGCTTCTTGCCGGCGACGAAATAGGCCGCTCGCAAAGCGGCAATAACAATAGCTACTGCCAGGACAACGAGATCTCCTGGGTCGATTGGAATCTCGATCCACGGCGGCAATCGTTGTTGGAATTTGCTCGCGGTCTGATTCAATTGTTTCACGATCATCCGGTGTTGCGGCGGCGCCATTTCTTTCAGGGTCGCAGTATCCGTGGCACCGCAGTCAAGGATCTGAGCTGGTTTCGCTGCGATGGCAAAGAAATGACCGAAGAAGATTGGAATAATACGGAAACCCGCTGCATCGGTTTGATCCTGTCGGGCGACGCTGTCGACGAACTCGACGCGCGTGGCAATCGAATCACTGACGATACATTTTTGTTCCTGCTGAATGCGCACCATCAACGAGTCGGGTTCATGCTGCCGGGTCCCAGTGCCAAAGCACAATGGCAGGTTGTTCTCGACACCCGCGAAGGGATGGCGCGCCGGACGAGGCGTGTGACCAAGGGCGCCAACTACAGTCTGGAGGGGCGTTCGTTGGCTTTGTTTAGATTGTTCGACAGCCACGAGGCTCTACCGATGGCGTTGGCGCGCCGCCGCTAGTCAAAAGATTTCGTCATGCGAATTCCTCTCGCCACATACCGGTTACAATTTCACCGGAATTTCACTTTCGCCGACGCAAAAGCGGTGGGTTCTTATCTAAGAGATCTCGGTATCTCGGATGTCTACGCTTCGCCGATTTTTCGCGCCCGGACGGGAAGCCTTCATGGATACGATGTCGTTGACCCGAACCAGATCAACCCCGAACTTGGCGGCCTAGAGCAGTTCGACGAGTTAGCCGGCGAAATACAGCGTCAGGGCATGGGTTGGCTCCAGGATATCGTTCCCAATCACATGGCCTACGACAGCGAGAACTGGATGCTGATGGACGTGCTGGAGAACGGATTGAATTCGGCTTATGCCGATTATTTCGACATCGAGTGGGATCACCCGATGGAGAACATGCATCACAAAGTTCTGGCTCCTTGCCTCGGCAAATTCTACGGTCAATGTCTGGAAGACGGCGAGATTGTCCTGAAGTATGACGCCCAAGGATTGGCGGTGCATTACTTTCAGTTGCGGCTGCCAATCAACATAGAATCCTACAGCATGGTCCTGGCGCCGAGTCTCGGCGCTTTAAGACGGAAATTGGGACCTCATAGCCCCGATCTGATCAAGCTTTTGGGCGTTCTCTATACGCTCAAGAATCTGCCCTCCAGTGAAGAAGCAAGAGAACGGGCGGACCAGATCATCTTTGTCAAGAACATGCTCTGGGAGCTCTACACGACCAACGAGGAGATCAAGAACTTTCTCGATGAAATCATCGCGCGTTTCAACGGACGGCCCGGGGTTCCCGAAAGCTTCAATCCTTTGGATCAGCTGCTGGCGCAACAGTATTATCGACTCTCGTTCTGGAAAGTCGCCACGGAAGAGATCAACTATCGCCGCTTCTTTAATATTAATGAGCTGATCTCATTGCGGGTAGAGGATCCGAACGTATTCGAGCTTTGTCATCGGCTGATCTTTCAGCTGATTCGCGACGGCAAGATCACCGGGCTGCGAGTCGACCACATTGACGGGCTTTACGATCCCGCCGTGTATCTCAGGCGTGTCCGGCAAAACGTCGGAGAAGTTTACGTCGTCGTCGAGAAGATCCTGGAGCTGCGCGAGAACCTGCCGGATGACTGGCTGGTGTGCGGCACGACCGGGTACGAATTCGCCAACTTCGTCAACGAAATTTTCTGCCAGAGCGATCACGAGCAAAAGTTCACCGACTTGTACCGGCGCTTCACCGGACTCACCGCTGCCTTCGGCGATCTCGTCAGCGAGAAAAAACGTCTGATCATCGGCCGCTACATGGCCGGAGACGTCGACCGCTTGGCGCATTTGCTGAGGCGGGTTTCGAGCCGGGATCGTTTCGGCGGCGATATTACGCTTTACGGCTTGAAGCGCGCGCTGGTCGAGGTTTTAACCTTTTTTCCGGTTTATCGAAGCTACATTAGCCATGAAAAGTTTGGCGCTGAAGACCGGAACCGCATGCAGGAAACCTTGAACAAGGCCAAGGAGATGAATCCAGGTTTGATCCTTGAGCTGTCGTTTATCGGCAAGTTCCTCCTGCTCGAAAATGGCGACCAGCTAAGCGAACAGGAAAAGAGCCAGTGGATTGATTTCATTATGCGCCTGCAGCAATTAACCGGACCGCTGATGGCGAAAGGCTTCGAAGATACCACCTTGTACATTTACAATCGTTTCTTGTCGCTTAATGAGGTCGGCGGCGATCCGAGCCAGTTCGGCCTTGGCCCGAATGCATTTCATGATTTTAATCTACGACGAGCCCGAGCCTGGCCGTGTAGTCTCAACGC
>JAJONK010000283.1 GCA_021323355.1 Deltaproteobacteria bacterium | reverse complement strand
CGGATCGATAGAGCGCACGACAAATTCGTAGTGGATATCAATTTTGCGCCTTCTGCTCTCGGCGTCCATCCAAACTACCGGATCGTGGGCTTCGCCGGTCGGTTCAGGATCCCGGGTAAAAAAGGCTATCTCTACACGATCACGAATACCGCGCTGCCTAAAAAAGCCGTCCAACATCCACTGTGCCTCGTAGGGCGCTGGCGGGCAGCGGTAGGGTCCCAAAGGCACGCCGACGACAACCCTTCCACCGCCAAACTCAGACAGTGCATGCCGCAACCTGAGAGCCGATTCCATCTCCCATGGATGAAGCGAGGCTTCATTAAAGCCGCTTACCAAGTCCGGTCTCGTCTGCAACCCTAAAGAAACGATCAAATAGTCATAACTGATCTTTTCTTTGGGAAGGCTGACCTCTTGAGCCACAGGATCGATGTCGAGAATTTCGGATTGAATCACTTTAACGTTGCGCTTCTTCAGCGCACTGAGGCTGCGACAGATCTCTTGCGGCTGTCGGTCACCGGTCATCAGGAACAGAAACGCGGGCATAAAGACGTGATCAGCGCGGCGGTCAATGAGAATAACATCATGGTCGGCGCCTAATTTCCTGCCCAGCTGAGTCGCGGCAACCACACCGCCACACCCGCCGCCCAATATCACAATTTGTTTTCGCCCATTGAATCGACGCATTAGACTGGAAACCTATTCTGAAGTTTTTTCACCGTGGCGTTGCTCCAGTAAGCTCTTTGCCGAACGAGGAAGTTTTGCGGAGAAACCAAATAACCAGTTTATCGGAAAGATCTTTAATCCATTCCATCACAACTCCAGCAAAATTATCCGCAAATATTTGCGAGACGATTGCTCCTAGCGAGTACCATCGTCAAGCTAACGGAGAAAGGTATCTTCCTGAGCAAGGAAATTAGCGGCGTCTATCAAAGCTTTCGGATTCGGTGGGGCTTCACCAATTAACCCAACCTGGCGGAGAAACTGGCCGATTTGAGCATGATCGCGGGGGCTTACCGGAGCATAGGGCCGTGAAGGATTGCCGATATCCACGCCGAAGTGTTTCATGGCAGACTTCATCACCGGCGGCAAACCGTAAGCGGCCCACTTTCCGGGAAATAATGCGTAGCAGCGCGCCCAAAACCGGGCGCTTTCAAGATCGTTTGCTCGAAACGCTTTCACAATTTGCGCCCCGATGCGGGTTCCAGGCGGAGGCATAGTGGCGCCGGAGCCGCCGAGCATCAAAGTGACTAGCAGTGGCTGCATGGTGGTGAAGTAATGACCCCGCCCAGCAAGTTCGATCTGTTCAATTAACCTGGAGATCTTCGTGATATCTCTCGAGCTTTCCTTAAAATATCGGATGTTGTCAATTTCGCTTATCTTGACGAAAGCATCCTGTGGCGGATCGGCGCCCGGTCCAGGATTATGATAACAAACCACCGGCAAGGGACTTGCCGATGCGACTTGTGTATAAAATTCCATCAACTCCGCTATGGTCGGTTGACCTCCCCATGGGCGGAGCGGCATCAGCACTTGAACAAAATCGCCGCCAATCGTGGCTGCGTACTCGGCCAGGTCAATTACTTCGCGAGGCGACGGACTGGAACAGCCAATGATTACCGGGACGCGCTTGTCGACCATCTGCGTGCCGAGTTTTAGAAGCTCTTTTCGCTCTTCGCGGCTGAGCATGGTGTACTCGGCGGCTTCCACGGCGGCAATTGTTACCGCGTCACAATCGGCAAGAAGAAAATCCATTTCCTTCTCTAACGCCGTATAATCTATATTGTCGTTATCGTCGAACGGCGTCAGACAAGCGCCGATAATCCCTTTGATAATTTTCGTTGAAGCCATAGGGTTTTACTTGTCGCTAATTTAATTCGGCCACGATTCGAGCATGTCCCGCATCGCTGCCTCTGATCCGAAGAGGAAAGGCAAGGATTCGGCATCTCCTGCCAACGATAGGTCCAAGATTTGTCACATTCTCGGCGATTAAGATGTTGTTACTCAGAAGAGCTTTGTGCACGGGGAAATCAAATCCTTTGGGTCTAAGCGGTGTCGGCAGGTCAACGGTGATGCAGTCGATACCAAACATCTTTATCTTCCTTTCAACCATCCATTCGGCGGCGTCTACTGAGAGATAAGGATGAAGATTATAATCAGGACTATCGAACTTCTCGTCCCACCCGGTATAGAGCATCACGATATCGCCCTGTTTCACCTCAACCCCTGACGCTTGAAGATCCTTTGCGGTCACTTCTTCTCCGCCGTTCTTTCGTACAGCGATGATCGTTCCGTTGCCGACAAAAGAATCCAGCGGAAGTTCTTCTATTGACTTGCCGTTTGGCATTATGTGAATTGGCGCATCGACGTGAGTGCCGGCATGACATGGCAACGACAGCTCCGTCACATTCAAAGGATGGCCCTTTTCGAGACTAAAAAACTTCTGCACATGAACGTCCGGCAGAGCCGGGATTTTGGGCATACCATCGTAAATAATTCGCGAAAGATCAACCATCTCCATGAATCATCCCCTTCTATTTTGAAGTTGATTTGCTGCCTGAATTTCTCCACTTGGCGTAAATGTCATCTTTATCGACGAACGCTCGTTTGATGCCATCAAAAGCAAGCCAGAATTGATCCAGAGTCTTTTGCACTGAGCTCCGCACCTGGGCCTGCTGAGGTTCAGTAATCGCATACCTCTCGACAGCCAACGGCCCGACTTTCATATGTTCTTCATCAACACCCATATGGAGGGTCCAGTACCGAATAGTTTCAGAATCCCGCGTGAATCCATAATGCTTGGTAAGTCCATTGACAATCTTTGTCATGCGTTCGTTTGCCGTACCTTCGAGGCAAAAACCCTGGCACGCATACAACTCCAGCCAGCTGCGCTGGTACATCAAAAGCTCGCGCCAATCAAGGAAGGCTTGGCTTTCCGGAAGCGGCTCTACCTTGTCTAACTCTTCTTTGGTAAAGCCGCACGATTGGGCAAATTGAATGAAGAGTCCCTTGTGACTGTCCGTGCCGGTGATCTCCCCCGTTCCTTCTTCGACAACGTTTTCGATCCACATCTTTTCGAGTTCCGGGTCGTCTGGACAGCGGCTGAGCATTGCGGCTATAGGCTTAGGAAAAGGTTTTGGAAAAAACAGATAGAACTGACCAACGAATCCTTTAAGCTGCTCATGATCTAACTTCCCTTCCTCGATCATGCCGATAATGGGGTGGTCCTTTGAATGTTTTTTACGCACCATCTGCTGAATTTCTTTGACAAACTCTGCGCTAGAAACTGTCATTAGCCATTCTCCCGTTAATCAGTTCGAATTTCACAGCAAGGCTCCAGATTAAGACTTGCCTCCGAGGATAAGAATCCCACCAACTATTCTATTACCTATTTGTTTTACTTAGCAGTTACGCGGCTAATCAGCAAATCTCTTGGCGTATTTAAGGCTTCTGTTAATTTAGCTTACCAACTCGCTGTCGAGTGGATGCCGGACAGAGGCCTAAGAATTCAAAATCTGAGACTTGCGGGCGGACAAATGTTCCCACAGCGTGCTGCGACGGATTATGCTGAACAAAGGAATGGAGATCACGTTCCCGAAGGTGTTCATGCCCAGTACGCTGACCATTCAAATCTCCTACAGGTAAGCACTATTGGTCTGACACTGGGCTAGAAGTTACCGCTGCTGACGGTACAGTGTTGTTCCAGCCTCTCCTGCATATCGAACTCGTTGATAGTACTTTCTCAACCTCAAGCATTCGATGAGCGGGTATTTCTAACCAGGTCATACGAATTCGCGGTGGGGCATACCCTGTGCTCTAGTGATCCACGTTGATGAAGTTATGCTGTCCTTACGAGCTGGTGCCGAGGTAATCCAAGCATTGAGATAATCAGAGAAATACTAGGACGGTCCAGTTCGATCTCTATCACTCGTGACGGTTTCCTGGTTATGCGATGGCGGTGGCTAAAAAGCTTTATTCCTGGACTTACAAACCCTGAGATTGCATTGGTTCGAGCAACAGTTCCGACTTGTCAAACTCCTTCTGTGAGCATCGTTAGGTGCGGGATCAGCAAATCGACCCGGCGGCGATTTTGTCTGCTCAATCACAACAAAGATACCTATCGGGTATGCTTGCCATGATCCCATAAAGAAAAGTAGAGAGGTTCCGTATTAACTGAGCACATTGGATCGGCACACGCCATGCAATTACGGCACTCTCATGAGGCAGTCTGCGATTTGTTATGAGCACATTCTCAGAGCTATAGGACAGGGCCTTGAATCGCTATCGTTGGAAGCGTTTGATTTGGAAGTAGCTGGAGATGCTTTTTCAATCCGAGGGATTCCAACCCGAAAAAAATCTGAGGAGTTGCCCGTTACAAAGCTGCAAGCGTTCAAGAAAGCTTTCCTAGACATCTGCAATATGTCAACAGCCGCGCAAGCCGCAACGCCCGTGAAAGTCCCCGCCCCTTCTCGCCTGCTGCGGCTGGACTTTACGCAAGCCGACATCGATAAACTCGAACGAGAAGGGCAGGCGCTTCGATCAGATTGGGAGCGCAGCCCACTGTCTCATAGCTTACCACAGGTCTTACGGACGGTGGGTTGGTATGTTGATCAGAAGAAGTGCCAGCTACAGAAAATCTCTAGAACTGGTGAGGCATTGAGCGTGTCTTATACTGGATCGCTCGGCACGCAGAAACTTGAAACACTTACATTGGTGGAAATATACGACATGTGGGTGCATCTCTATAAGCAACGAAAGGGAAGTAGCACATAGCATCAAAGCAGCTTGCTTTCCGCCCGGCTCATCGCTCGTTTTCAGCCGCTTTCATTCGATTATCAGCTCGCCGGTAATCCAAGACATTCCGAAAAGCCGGATCGAGTTCCCCTGGCGAGCAAGCTAACTTCCAGTTACGCAATTCTGAAATAAAGCTCCACAGACATAGGGATGTCCCTATAACCTGATCGAGTTTTTGGCGGCTCGAGAAACGAACCGCCGGTTCGTTCCGCTGGGTGGCGGCTGTCCTGGATCTTGGATCTGGGTCCGGCTACGGTTAGGCGGAAATTTGGGTCTCACTCAAGCGAGGCTTAACGCGCGCGTAAGATCATAAAAATTCACTGCGGCGAACAACAACAGAGAAGCAAGTGCGAGCGCCGACTTATGGCGACTTGAAAGAGAAGTTGGATGAGGTTCGGGTGCTATCTAATTGATTGGAATGCCCCCGGCGAGATTCGGGTGCTATCTAATTGATTGGAATGCCCCCGGCGAGATTCGAACTCACGGCCCCAGGATTAGGAATCCTGTGCTCTATCCTACTGAGCTACGGGGGCATAACGGAGTATTTTCACCTATTTGCCTTCTGTTCTGTTATCATTTTCAACCAGCTTATGCGAACAATATCAATCATTGCGCTTCTGATCACCATCGAATCTCTTTCCGGATGTGGGGCAACTAATCCACTATCGATCAGCCTCTATCATCCTAAGACAAACACCATGCGTAAGTGCGTCGCTCGTGAATCAGCTGCTAAAGATACTCAGATGCTCGCGGGCATCGTAGAAAGCTGCGCAAGACAGCTTGAAGCTCATGGATTTGTTCGTGTCAACGACTCGTTTGTCCCGCCGTCCTCTGCTGCTAAAAGCACACCGGCTATTACCGAACAAGCACCACGCTAGAAAAGCAGATCGGTTTCCGTTGTGCATGCAGGAGGGCAATCTTCGACTTCTTCTCTTTTCGAATCCGCAAAAGTTGTTTCTTCCTCTGAGTTCATTGACTTAGTGAGGTAATATCGCTATGAAGTAACGAGTTTGCCCGCCAGCGAGCCGTTAGCTCAGGCGGTAGAGCATCTGCCTTTTAAGCAGAGGGTCGCTGGTTCGAATCCAGCACGGCTCACCAGTACGTCCCCGTCGTCTAGCCTGGCCCAGGACACCGGCCTTTCACGCCGGCGACACGGGTTCAAATCCCGTCGGGGACGCCATGACACGTCTCTGGAACCATTATGCTTTCTGTTTTTCGCCTGATTCTGTTCGCACTTCGCCTTGCACTTTTTTCTGGATCGCTTTATCGAGGAATGTGCCGTAATTGCGCTCTAGAGTGCTCATTGAGATGTCAGCTTCTTGCGCCACCTTTGTAGTGTTCTCACGGGCAGTAATATCGAGCGAGATCACGGTGTCTTTAATTAGTAAAAGTCCCATGGGCGTATCTTCAGACTGCTCAGGGCTCGGTACCATTGTTTCTTTCGAAACTGCTTAGGGTCGATCCTCTCGCCGAGCTTATTCACAAGGACCGGCGAGTCTTCTTTGGCGTGCAGCGGTTTGATCTGCGCAGGATACGCTGATGTGCGGCTTCAAGTGAATGATCCGTCGCGCTGCTCGTGGTTTCGTTGTTCTGCCGTTCGCTGATGCTCAAGTCTTCTTGCCGGTGGTGTCATCGCTGGCGCTAAAGCCTTCCAAGAATCCAGCGGGCGGTTTGTCTATCGGTTGGCGTGCCGCGTCCAAAATTGCCTAGTGATAGCCGTCGTCAAAGATGCTCACAAGTGTACTTCAAAGGAAGTATCGAAACATTTTGGTTCGGTCTCATTATTGCGGTAAGAACTTGGTGCTATGCGTAAGTTACGACGCTTTTGGTTCAGTTACGATCTCGATGTGTTAGTGGTCCTTGCTGTGTTGCTCATCTTCCTGAGACCTGGCCTCGTTGCTCTACATCTTTCAGTGACACCGTTCAATCAACATGGAGGTACAACATGGTAGAAGACTCACTCATAATGATCGCAAGCATTGTTGGCGTAACATCGACACTGCTGCTGTGGCTTGTCTTCTAGGCTACTTCACCACTCCCGCACGACGTGCGCTTTCGCTCGATTGCCGATGGCGCCAGGGTCTAAGAAAAACGGGCCGCTCTCGTTCTGCGCACAACCGTGTCCAAGCTTAACGAGATATTTTCTGTCTCCGATTGACTCAAAGGTGCCGTGCTTCTTGATGTCTTCGACCGTGCATCCTTTGGCCTTCGAATAATCCGCAACATTCAGCAGGTCTTTGAAACTCGCCTTCGGTTATGCCGTAGCGTGGCGGCTGGATCTTATAACCGCGGCTGAAGATGCTGCCGCCAATACTGAGTTACTTGAAGCAGATTATCATTCCGTTTCGAATCGTGAGTCGTGGGACAGTGAAATCTTCACGATCCTTTTCTGTCGGGAATCCGGCCTTGAGCAACGTACGCAATCGGAAGTTAAGTAAGTCAAGCAAATTTACCGCTCGTACTCTAACGTTCGTCGGCATCGCTTGCGTCTCTAACACATCGGGTTCTTGATACGGCGACCTCGGGTTTACTGTTTCTTCCGCTTAGCTGCTCGTTATAGAAGACATTTCTAGCCAGTTGATCGTATGATAATTAGACATCAAAGGATGGTAATGCCCATGAGTAAGCACCCCAATTTTCTCTTGATCATCACTGACCAGCAACGAGCCGATCATCTCGGTTGTTATGGCAATTCCGTGGTTCAGACTCCCAACATTGATGGATTGGCAGCGGCAGGCTCACGTTTCGATCGGTTTTACGTGGCAACGCCGATTTGCATGCCGAATCGCGCTACGCTTATGACCGGTCGCATGCCGTCCTTGCACGGCGCGCGTCAGAATGGCGTTCCACTGTCACTGAGGGCCACCACTTTTGTCGACGTTCTCAGAGCTGCTGGCTACGAGACGGTTCTCGTTGGAAAGTGTCATCTCCAGAGCATAAACGGCACTCCTCCCGTCATCGGCATGCCTCAATCCAACTCCAACCGCATTCCGCCCCCGGAACATCTGCGCGAAGCCGCAAAGTCGATCAATGAACGAGACCGATATGATCAGGAACTTCCATCGACCTGGGAGCGAGATCCTGAGTTTGAACCGGTGTGTCCCTATTATGGTTTCAACCATGTAGAAATGGCCATCGGGCACGGCGATAAAGCCGTCGGACATTATGAACGATGGCTTAAAGCACGTCATTCGAAGAAACGGTTATATTGCACCGCAGGCTTGGCGCACGAGAATGCCGGAAGAACTCTATCCAACCACTTTTGTCGCGGAACGCACCATCGATTACTTGGAGACATATTCGCGTTCAAATCATAGTCAGCCATTTTTCATTCAGTGTTCATTTCCCGATCCGCATCATCCATTCACACCGCCGGGCAAATATTGGGAAATGTATGATCCTCAATCAATCTCATTGCCGGCATCATTCAATTCAGGGGAACGACCGATACCGCCGCACCTGCAGAAACTCTATGAGGAGCGAGAGTTGAACAAGAGCAATCGAGAGGGACAGCGGACTTTTGCGATCAGCGAGCGCGAGGCACGTGAGGCAATCGCCCTTACTTACGGCATGATCACGATGATCGATGATGCGATCGGTAAAATATTCGCGCGGCTCGTGGCGCTGGGGCTGGAGTCAAATACCGTGATCGTGTTCACTACCGATCACGGTGACTTCATGGGCGATCACCAGCTACTTCTAAAGGGCGCGCTGCACTATCGTGGGCTGGTTCGGGTGCCATTTATTTGGCGTGATCCCGGCGCCGTCAAAAAGAACATTGTGAATTCCGGCCTATGCGGCACGCTCGACATAGCTAGCACTGTCTTGGATCGTGCCGGTTTGGCGGCATACAACGGGATACAGGGACGAAGTCTGCTTCCCGCGCTGGAAGGAGGCGCTACCGGCTACGACTCTCTCCTGATCGAAGAACATCAGCGACGCGGCTACATGGGTTTGGAGAATAATTTTCGGGCACGAAGTCTGATTACGGAAAAACACCGACTTACCTTGTATGAAGGAGTGGAATGGGGCGAACTGTATGATCTTGCCAACGATCC
>JAJONK010000282.1 GCA_021323355.1 Deltaproteobacteria bacterium | reverse complement strand
CACATCACCAGCCGATTCATTCCAGCAATCATAATCGGTAGCCAGCGCCAAGGTGGCGAAACAGATCTCTGCTTCTCGAGCTAATTTCGCTTCCTGCAGGTTGGTCATGCCTATGATGTCGGCGCCCCAATTGCGATAAAGATGCGACTCGGCGCGAGTTGAGAACTGTGGCCCCTCCATACAAAGATAGGTGCCGCTTTGGTGAATCGTCGCCCCCGCTGTGTTTGCCGCATTGGCCAACTCGGTCGAGAGTTCTTTACAGAACGGGTCGGCCAAACTGACATGAGCGACGACACCCTTGCCAAAAAAGGTGCTCGGGCGTTGTGTCGTGCGATCGATGAATTGATCGGGTATGACCACATGACCGGGCGCGATCTTTTCCTGCAGGCTACCGACGGCGCTCACCGAAATTATTCGTTCAACACCGAGCTTTTTCATGCCGAAGATGTTGGCGCGGAAGTTTATCTCGGTGGGTAACCAGCGGTGCCCCCTGCCATGACGCGGCAGGAACAATAATTCCGTCTCTCCCAGCGATCCTTGGATGAATTTATCCGAAGGTTTTCCGAAAGGAGTGCTGAGATCAAGTTCCCTGACGTGCTGCAAGCCTTCGATCTGGTAAAGGCCGCTGCCGCCGATCACACCCACGACTTGTTTGCTCATGTTGTTCGATGATTTCAGCAGTGACCGGCCGCGCTCTCTGTCTCCTTGATTATTTCACCTTGCAACTGACCGCAGGCAGCGGCAATGTCATCGCCTCTCGGACGGCGAACATTGACCTGCAGCCCCTGGGAGGAAAGAATCTGCTCAAAGCCCTCGACATTCTCTGTTTCCGGCCGTTGATACCGGCTGCCCTGATGCGGATTGAAAGGGATCAAGTTTATCTTGCAGCGGACACCGCGCAACAGTTCCACCAAACTATAAGCGTCCGCGGCCGAATCGTTGACGCCGCTCAAAAGCACGTACTCGAAAGTGATACGCTTGCGCCGCGGGATCGGCAGGGCCCGGCAACAGTCCATCAACTGCCGCAGTGAGTATTTACGATTCACCGGCATCAGCTGACTCCGCAACTCGTCGGTGGCGGCATGCAGCGAAATGGCCAGACTCACGTTGGTTTCATCCATCAGTTTGCGTATCTGCGGCACCAGTCCAACCGTCGATAGAGTGACTCGTCGCGGCGAGATGCCGATGCCCCAGCTGTTGTCGGTCATCACTCTGAGGGCCTTGACCGTTTGCGCGTAATTCGCCAGCGGTTCTCCCATGCCCATCAACACCACATTTGTAATCCGCCGGTCTTGCGTCAGAGTCCGGCTCGCTTCGAGGATCTGATCGATAATTTCACTGGCCCGAAGATTCCGCTTCAGGCCCAGAAGCGCAGTAGCACAAAACGCGCAACCAAAAGCGCAACCGACCTGAGTTGAAATGCAAAGCGTCAGTCGGTTCGTTTCGGGAATCAAAACACTCTCAACGCTGCGATCGTCAGCCAATCGGAACAGAAACTTCACCGTGCCATCGGCGGAATCCGCCCTGCGCTCGACTGCTAGCCGGCTAATGCTGAAATCTGCCGCTAGCTCTTCGCGGAAAACTCCCGAGACATTGGTCATTTCGGCGAACGAAGCAGCGCGTTTCTGGTACAGCCACTGCCATACCTGTCGCGCGCGGTAAGCCGGCTGCTTGCGCTCGAGCAGATAGGCTTCAAAATCGTTGAAGCTCAAATCCTTGATATTTGGCTTCACCACGGAGCGCTCGTGAATCGGCAGATTGTTTACTTCGAAGATCGAAAGACCTCTTCCGGTTTGAAAAAGAAAGCGATCTCAGCGGCGGCTGTTTCCGAACCATCGGAACCGTGCACTGCATTGGCTTCGACGTCGGTACCGCAATCCTTGCGAATCGTGCCTGGGGCGGCTTTAGCTGGGTCGGTGGCGCCCATGATCTCGCGGTTTTTGACGATGGCGCCCTCGCCCTCGAGTACCGAGACGAAAATTGGACCGGAAGACATGTACGTGCACAAGCCGGCAAAAAATGGTCGCTCCTTGTGCACCGCATAGAACGCCTGCGCGCGCTCGGGCGAGAGCCGGAGCAACTTTCCCCCCACCACTTTTAACCCGGCCGATTCAAAGCGTCGAAGAATCTCGCCGATGAGATTTCGCTGCACCGCGTCGGGTTTGATAATCGACAGCGTTACTTCAGTCATGATTTCGTTAGAGCCTCCTGCATTGTTTGGCCGATGGTTGCCGGCGAGTCCGACATTCTGATCCCTGCCGCTTTCATCGCCTCAATCTTTTCACGGGCGGTACCCTTGCCTCCGGAGATAATTGCCCCGGCGTGTCCCATTCTCTTGCCCGGCGGCGCAGTTTGACCGGCGATAAAGCCGATCACTGGTTTTTTCATGTTGGCTTTGATCCACGCGGCAGCTTCTTCTTCCGCGCTGCCGCCGATCTCGCCGATCATAACGACGGCTTCAGTGCCCGGATCGCGATTAAACAGCTCCAGCACATCGACGAATTCGAAACCATGCACAGGATCACCGCCAATTCCTACACAGGTCGATTGTCCCAGACCTAGACGGGTCAACTGATCGACTGCCTCATAAGTCAGGGTGCCGCTGCGCGAAACCACACCGATGCTCCCCTGTCGATGAATATGCCCGGGCATGATGCCGATCTTACATTCGCCGGGTGTAATCACGCCGGGACAATTGGGTCCTAGTAGCTGCGAGCTCTTACCGGTCAGGTACCGTTTGACTCGTACCATGTCGCGCACGGGCACGCCTTCGGTGATACAGATGATCAACGGAATGCCGGCGTCAGCAGCCTCGAGAATCGCATCAGCGGCAAACGGCGGCGGCACATAGATGACCGTGGCATTCGCTGCCGTCTCGGCTACAGCCTGGGCAACTGTATCGAATATGGGTATCCCGTCATAGCTGGTGCCGCCTTTGCCGGGGGTCACGCCGCCGACCATCTGAGTGCCATATTCTTTGCATGCTGTGGTATGAAATTGCCCGGTGGCACCGGTGATCCCCTGCGTCAATACTCGGGTCTGCTTGTTTACCAGAACAGCCATTTAAGATTAACCTGAGAGACTATCGCTTCTCCACCGCGGCAACGATTTTTTCTGCCGCTTCCGCCATCGTTTCGGCAGGGATGATCGCCATACCTGAATCGGCGAGAATCTTCTTGCCCTGAGCGACGTTGGTGCCCTCCATCCGCACCACCAGAGGCACTTGAATGTTCATCTCATGAGCCGCATCGACGATACCTTGAGCCAGCACATCGCAGCGCATGATGCCACCGAAAATATTGATCAGAACCCCGCGCACTCGAGGATCGGCAAGGAGAATCTTAAAGGCCTGTGCAACTTTTTCTTTGGAAGCGCCGCCGCCCACATCCAAAAAATTCGCCGGCTCGCCACCGCACAGCTTGATGATATCCATGGTCGCCATCGCTAGGCCGGCGCCATTAACCATGCAAGCGATATTACCATCCAAGGAGATATAGGAGAGCTCAAACTTGCTTGCTTCGATTTCGCGCGGGTCCTCCTCGTTCAGATCACGCAGCGCGACGATATCTTTATGCCGATAGAGCGCATTGCTATCGAAGTTCATCTTAGCGTCCAATGCCATGACCTGACCCTCTTTAGTTATGATTAGGGGGTTTATCTCAGCGATTGAACAATCGGCATCGTCAAAGGCGCGATACAGGGCTTGCATGACAGCGGTCATTTTGCCGACCAGCTCACCCGGGACGTTGAGACCATAGGCAAGCCGCCGGCATTGAAAACCCGCCAGGCCGATCACCGGATCGATGGTCTCTTTCAAGATCTTTTCGGGATGTTTTTCGGCAACCTCTTCGATCTCGACGCCGCCTTCGGAAGAGCAGATCATCGAAACTCGCGACTCGGCGCGATCGAGCACCAAAGCGAGGTAGAGCTCACGGTCAATGTTCAACCCCTGTTCGATCAGCACTCGCCTAACCTGACGGCCTTCTGGTCCTGTTTGATGGGTGACGAGATGTCTGCCGATCATTTCACGAGCTTTTTGTTCGGCCTCTTCAGGGTTGCGCGCCAGCTTCACGCCGCCCGCTTTGCCGCGCCCGCCGGCATGAATCTGAGCTTTAACGACACAGGTGCCGCCGCCAAGCCTAATTGCCGCCGCTTTGGCCTCTTCCGGCGTTGCGGCAACTTCGCCCCGGGGAACCGGAACGCCGTACCCCTTGAGAATCTCTTTGGCTTGATATTCGTGAATATTCATAGGCTAAGCCCGCAACAAAACGAGACCCCAAGACTATGTATAAGTCTCAGGGCCTCCTTGTCGTTTGACTTACAAACAATGATCAAGCGCCCAGTACGCGGTCCATTGCTTGAACGATATCTTTAACGTGATTCAGCGACTCGTCGAACGCTTTTCTATCCGCCGCGTGCAAATCGATTTCGATGATCTTTTCGACACCGCCGGCGCCTAGAATCACCGGAACACAGAAGTAATAGCCGTTGACGCCGTACTCGCCATCGAGCAACGCGGCGCAAGGTAGAATTTCCTTTTTATCAAACAGGTAAGCTTCGGTCATGCGAATGGCGGC